>NZ_CAWLMI010000036.1:0-4737 GCF_963862045.1 Aeromonas sp. 159
CGACTGC
The DNA here is from genome assembly GCF_963862045.1 of Aeromonas sp. 159. NCBI lineage: Bacteria > Pseudomonadati > Pseudomonadota > Gammaproteobacteria > Aeromonadales > Aeromonadaceae > Aeromonas > Aeromonas sp. 159. The sequence continues at coordinate 8 of NZ_CAWLMI010000036.1, forward strand.
GACAACCTCGGGTGGACACTCGCAAGCTGCATTATCTGCTGCAGGGTCAGGATGATGGCGGGCTCAAGGTCGGGCGGGACAGGCTGTTTCAGATATTGGCCGAGCACCACCTGCTTATGCAGGCTAAGCGGGCGTATCACAAGACCACCCACAGTTTTCAACGTTTCTACCGTCATCCCAACTTGCTCAAGGTGGGGTCAGAGCCGGTCACGCCGGTGGCCCCTGAGCAGGTTTGGGTCGCTGACATCACCTATCTGCCAGCCAGGAGCGGGCCGCTGTACCTGAGCCTGGTGACGGATGGGTATGACTGTTACCAGAATGTGTTGGCAGAGCGGGTGAACGGGATTTTGAAAGGAGAGTTATTGTTGCAAAGCCCGCAGGATTTGACGCCTGCGCGGGAAATGGTGCATTGGGCGGTAGATATTGGCGTTGTTGCCCCAATCGATACAGCTTGAATGGAACTAACTGAGGGTTTGGTGACCTGATCACCACCATCCCCTTCAGGTCTGCATCATGGACACGTCGCTTAACCCATCACCAACTGGCCTCAATACAACAAGTCTTTGATTAACCGTGGTTCCCTCACCTGTGCAATATTCCCCTTCTGTGTTGATACCGAGGCCATGAACAACTGGTTCCACCACGATCATCATGGTCGGCGGGGCTGCAGCCAGCTCTACACCGACCAGACTATTTGTACCTTCCTGATGCTCAAGAGGATTTTTAACCTCACTCTGTGGGCCATCGCACGGTGAAAGTGTCCTATCGACAACCCGCCAAGAGGCGTATCACCGACCTCGTCATCGACTCAATCGGGCTGAAGGTATTTGGTGAAGGCGAGTGGAAGGTCAGAAAACACGGTGCCGAGAAACGGCGAGTCTGGCGCAAACTGCATCTGGCGGTGGGCTCGGCAACCCACGATATCGTGGCAGCGGAAGTCTCGCTGGAAAATGTCCATGATGCCGAGGTGCTGCCCACCTTACTCAATCCACTGCGACGCAAGCTGGGACGTGTTTATGCGGATGGCGCCTACGACAGCAAAGCCAGCCATCAGCTTATCTCGCGCAAAGGGGCGACAGCCTGTATCCCTCCTCGCAAGAATGCGGGGTTATGGGAAAAGGGGCACCCAAGAAATGAAGCGGTGCTGGTAATGCGAAAGGAAGGGCTGGCGCACTGGAAGAAGATATCGGGATACCACCGTCGCTCGCTGGCAGAGACGGCGATGTATCGGTTCAAGCAGTTGCTGGCGGGGAAAATTAGTCTGCGTAACTACAACGGCCAAGTGGGAGAAGTCATGGCGTATGTAAGCGCCATAAACAAGCTGAATATCCTTGGCCTACCTGTCAGAAAACCCCGAGTGTAGCGGTCACTTGGGGCTGGGGCTGGGGCAGGTGCAGCTTGATGGTTGATTTGGGAAACAACGCCGAGATCACACAAACTGGACTGAGTTCCCTACCTCCGGTGATCTACTATCCGGAGCAGCTAATTGATCAGCACATCGCTCTTTGTATATGTAATCGCCTATATCTCCGTCTATAAAGTCTGCTTCAATTTCACGGCAAGTTTCAACAAGTTGCTCATCCTTGATGCTGAAATTTCGTTGGGGAAAAGTTTTCTGTAACAGCACATGGAAAACTTGTGCTTAAATTAGTAAAAACACGGCAGACTATTTAATGCATTATTTCTCAGGCTATTAATATTGTATGTTAGCGTGAGTGTTTTTCTGACTTTCCCCGTTTCTGTTAAACTACCGCTATGAATGCAGCGAGTGTTCAGCAAGATAAGTTGGTCTTGCTGTGCTAAAGCAGTACATTCTTTTTTTGCTAAAGTAGTGGTCAGACTAGTTGGAAGAAAATTTGCTATGGTGGTTTTCATGCCAGAGTAAATAAAACTATGGTGTAGATGAGATCGAGGTTGTTGTTTTCCAATAAGAGCATCTGGTGTTGTACCTTCAAGCCAGCGTAAAGGTCCGTTGCCTTCGCTAATAGTGTCTAAGGGAATCATTATTTTTATCTGATCAGCCAATTTATCAATATGCCAATTCCTACCATGATGGAACAGTAATGGCGTGGATAGTTCTTCACATAGTAAAGATTCACAAAAAGCAGGTGCATTAGCTTGCCGTTCTGCTATACTTTTTAAATAAGTACTATTCATTAATTGATAGAATACCTCTGGGGCTGATTTTGAATTAAGCCAATAAGCCCGACGTCGCCCTTCGTTCTCAAAGGATTTGACCCATATTCTGCCTTTTTCTCTGTCTGTAAGATAAACTGCGTTAGGATGTTTTTCACAGTATACGTCATTATCAGCTAGTGCTTTTTCATACTCTAATATGTGTTGTTGGGTTATTTTAAGGTTGTGATTTACAACTTCAACATCAGAATTTTTTGATGTAGGGTACAGGAAGTATTGGTTGAGTTCTGGCAAGATATGGGGGGCGTTATACCATTGCTCTGTATTTTGAAAAATATTAGACAAATACTCATGCTTTCCTAAGCAGTAATAAAGTTTTTCGAATATCTGGCAGTTGCTATCAAGCAAACTTTTTATCAAGTTTGGTGCTGCGATAAACGGATTTTCTCGGTTTCGCTTTGGTGAGCGGGTTGCATACTCTGCAGCGCAGATAACCAACATATTAAGTAACTTAGTTTCTCCCATTGGTAAGAGGGATTTACTAAACTGCTCGCAAAGGATTGCTGTTGGATTTTTCATGTTTTATTTCCGCCTCATGCATTCGAGTAGTATCGGGTGAGATGTTTGATAGAATTGCTCACTACGATTTTCAGATAATGCGAGCTGATAAGCATGATAATCTGTTGATTGTTTTGTAAATTTGTAATAATTATGTGCTATATCCTTTAGCATTGAATCATCTCTACTGAAAATCATATTGACCATATCTTTCCAGTACCCATTTTTTATTCTCGTATCTTCAGTTAATTGTAAATGCGTTTTAAATCCATGTCCATGGAGAATAGCGACTACTTCTCTATGCTCTGACAGTGTCAAGTTTAGCTCCACTAATAGAGATTTACAATTATTTTTGAGTGTGTTGTGCAAGCCGGAAATAATTAAGTGCTCGATGCCATCCACATCAATTTTAATATGCTGAGGAGAGCTAAAACCTTTTGAGTTCGCGAGCTCATCTCCAGTAAACGTTATAACGGTTTGTTTTGAAAGTGATTTTTTTGGTCTTAAATGTGCGTCAACTTCTTCTCCTACTGAATTGATTCCGGAGGATTCAAAGTCACAATACTTGAATAAAGTACGAATGCTATTTTCATTGCTAAGTCCACAACACAGAGCTGTTACTTTGTTGGCTAGATTATTTAATTGGATATTTCGTGTTAGTAAGGAATAATTAGATGCCTCGGGTTCAAAGCTACAGACCTGAATGCCTCTTATAATGGCAGCGTATAAGCTGAATATACCCATGTTTGCTCCTACATCCCATAATACTTCATCTGAGGGTATAGCATTTAACCAAGCAATAGTTTCTGGTTCTGCAACTTCTAAAGTACAAACCCGTTTTAGTGGATAAGGCGAATTCGTCAGAAATTTGAGTGTTTTTCCAGAATATTCTAATGATGTAACTACATCTTTCTGTTGCTCAATCAGCTCGGCAATTGAATGTACTGTTTCCATAATTTTCTCGATTATTAATTTTTTGGTGGACTGCCAACTTGTTTATAAATACTTATTGGCAAGATATCTATTGAATTTTGCTTGTAAATTCCTAGTTATGCAGATCGTCAATATGGCCCAGTGAGATACATTTTAAGTATGTTTTCTTAATCCTTCAAGAATTCTTAGCCACGGTGACTTGGTCAACCGGATGGTGACAGACCTCATTTTTGTCATTAGTAATCGTGGGGGGGAGATAGGCCATCGACTGATCGTTGGTGAGCTGACTGCTCACCTGATCCAGACCGTGTCTTAGCCGGTATTCGGCCTGATTGTCCACCCACTGAAGGCAGCTATCGGCGGCATGGCCCAGCAGCAGCTGGTTGCGCAGGGGCACCATCTGATCGGAGTAGGAGACGAACATATCCTGCCAGCGGGAGGCACAGCCTCCCAGCAACAGCAGGGCGCCGCAGAGCAACAGGGCGCTGCGGCAGGTTGAGGCGTTGCGATTCATTACAGGCTGAGCAGCGGTCCCAGCGGCTGGCCACCGACCAGATGCATGTGGATGTGGTAGACCTCCTGCCCGCCGTGGCGGTTGCAGTTCATGATGAGGCGGTAGCCATCTTCGGCGATGCCAGCCTCGGCGGCCAGTTTGCGGGCCACGGTGAACATCCGGCCAAGGGCCAGTTCATGTTCGGCTTCCACGTCATTGACGGTGGGGATCAGCACATTGGGGATGATCAGAATATGGGTCTTGGCCTTGGGCTGGATATCCCGGAATGCGGTGACCAGATCGTCTTGATAAAGGATGTCGGCGGGGATCTCTTTACGGATGATTTTGCTGAAAATGGTTTCTTGCTCCATGGCTAACTCCCTTATATGAAACAGAAAATTGAACTAGAACCCCAAGCGGCTCCCGAAAGGGGGGCGAGCAGCACGCCAAGTGTGACACAAGCCGACATTTGACACAGCTGATGTCCCATTCCCTTCAGTTATTGTTAAAAATACCGATAGCCAGAGGGACGTCATCTGCAGCGCCTGTTCAGGGTGGTCTGCAGGGTATCAAAAGGACGGGGTACTCAGGCAAGGGACTTTTGCATATA
>NZ_CAWLMI010000037.1:0-64364 GCF_963862045.1 Aeromonas sp. 159
TAAAACATTGATTTAAATCAATTTAAGAATTTAACATCCCGCCACTCGGTTTAATTTGAAAAGCGTGAATGACGCGCCTTTTTCCATGTTATCCGAGTCAGGCAATCTGATTCGAAAACTCAATTTAAAATTGCAAAGAATGCATACTCATGCGAACCAATTTCATCAATAAAGACATTAGATAAACTAATTTGAAGAGTGCAATTTTTCTTGTTTGCCGGGGTCGATTCGAACTCCTACAATGCGCCTCGCAGTGAGGGCATACCCCTGGATACAGGCCGGTTAATCCGGGTTCACGGTACGTATTCGACGATCAATTTGAACCTGTCTATTGGAATCGAAGATGAAAAAGTTTGTTGCTAAAACCATCCGTTACTACAAGCTTTCCTTTGTTCAGCTCTATCAACTGAACCGACTCTGAGAGCTCGCGACGGCTCACCTGTTTATTTTCCGGTCTGTGTCCAGACGCACTCACTGTCTGTGAACATCCATCCTGAATTGTCTTTGCCCACCGCATCCGCCGTGGGCTTTTTTTTGCCCGGATAACAAAAAACCGCCTTTGACGGCGGTTTCATGTTCAAACGACTGTTTTTACTTCTCATCTGGTCGCTGAAGACCGAAATGAGCGTAGGCTCGTGTGGTCGCAATCCGTCCTCTGGGTGTACGTTGCAGATACCCTTGCTGGATCAGATAAGGCTCCAGCACATCTTCGATAGTATCTTTCTCTTCCCCGATCGCGGCGGCCAGATTATCGAGACCCACCGGGCCCCCCATAAACTTGTCTATCACAGCCAACAATAACTTGCGGTCCATGAAGTCAAAACCTTCGTTATCGACATCCAGCATGTCCATGGCGCGGGCAGCAATGGGGCCGTCGATCCGGCCATCGGATTTCACCTGGGCAAAGTCGCGCACCCGCCTTAACAAACGGTTAGCAATCCGCGGCGTGCCGCGAGAGCGACGGGCGACCTCAATGGCACCATCTTCCGTCATGTCTAGCCCCAGACAACGGGCACTGCGGGAGACGATATCGGTCAGGTCCTTGACGTTGTAGAACTCCAGCCGCTGGACGATACCGAAGCGATCCCGCAGCGGGCTGGTGAGTGAACCGGCCCGGGTGGTGGCGCCGATCAGGGTAAAGGGAGGCAGATCCAGCTTGATGGAGCGAGCCGCTGGACCCTCCCCGATCATGATGTCGAGCTGGTAATCCTCCATCGCCGGATAGAGCACCTCCTCCACCACCGGGCTGAGGCGATGGATTTCATCGATGAACAGCACATCGTTCGGTTCGAGGTTGGTGAGCAGCGCCGCCAGATCGCCTGCTTTCTCCAGTACCGGGCCGGAGGTGGTCTTGATATTGACCCCCATCTCGTTGGCGACGATGTTGGCGAGGGTAGTCTTGCCCAGACCCGGCGGGCCGAAGATCAACAGGTGATCGAGCGCTTCACCCCGCTGACGGGCCGCTTCGATAAAGATCTCCATCTGCTCGCAGACGGTATCCTGACCGGTGTAATCAGCCAGCTTCTTGGGGCGGATAGCCCGGTCAATAATGTCATCCTCACGGGCGGCACTGGCCGAAATGAGGCGGTCTGCTTCAATCATCAACTACCTCATACCAGGCTACGCAGGGATTCACGGATGATATCTTCCACCGACATCCCCTCTTTGGCGATCTTGCTGACAATCTGACTCGCCTGCTGCGGCTTGTAACCGAGGGCCACCAGCGCACTGGCCGCCTCTTCGGTCACATCAGGTGCCCGCAATTCGGGCTCACTGGCTGGCAAGGTGACCATGGCCGGGGAGAAGAGGTCGTGACTGACCCAGCCCTTGAGGCGATCCTTCATCTCCACCACCAGCCGCTCGGCGGTCTTCTTGCCGACTCCCGGCAGTTTGACCAAAGAGCTTATCTCTTCACGTTCGACACTCAGCACGAATTGGGTAGCTGTCATGCCGGAAAGAATAGCCAGCGCCAGCTTGGGGCCGACTCCGTTGGTTTTGATCAGCTCGCGGAACAGTGCCCGCTCCTGTTTGTGGTTGAAACCATAGAGCAACTGGGCATCTTCCCGCACCACGAAGTGAGTATGGATGGTCGCTTCCTTGCCGATCTCCGGCAAATCATAGAAGCAGCTCATCGGCATCTGTACCTCATAGCCAACCCCGCCCACTTCCAGCAGGACCTCGGGGGGCTGCTTTTCAATGACAATGCCTCTCAAGCGACCAATCACGGCTCTCTCCTCACCAATACAACTATTCGTAAATTGGCTCATAGCATAAAGAATAACTGGATAAGTATCCAGCATAGGGCAGCAACACCCTTGTGGTCAGAGAGGCTTTTTATCCAATTTTCCACCATGCTTGATCGGGTGCAGCCAGTGCACGGGATGTTTCAGCGCCGCACCGGCCCCCGAGCGGGGGATAAATCACTACACTAAACCCGTTCGGAACCGAAACTGGTGCCAATGTCGATACCAAGGAAGGCCATCACATGAAAATTGTTACCACCTCCAATCTGGGTCTTGCCATATTGCTCGGCTGTACGCTGGGCATGGGGGTCGTTGGCTGGTATGGCAGCCAGCGGCTAGCCAATCTGCTCTCCTACGTACTGGGCGCCGCCTGGCAGACCGCCGACGGTGCCATGGAGGGCTCCATAGAGCTGGGCAATCAACAGCTACAGATTCAGAAGATGCAAAACGGCACCCCGCTCAATCGCGCCGAACTCGATGCAGCCAAGGCGGCGACAGATGACGCGCTGGCCCGGGTCAGCCAGGGGCAGCTCATTGATGGTGCGGCCCTTGCCACCATGGAGCAGCACAAGCAGGACTATCAACAGCAACAAGAGAAGCTGCTGGCGCTCTATCACGCCTATACCGAGGTGGATCAGGCACTGCATCACAACGCCGATCTGATGGCTCGCCTCTCGACCCAGCTGGAGGTGATTGGCGACGGCGCGGTCGAGGCGCTGACCCAATCCCCCGACCAGACCATCAGCTGGAACAGCGGCCTCTCCACTCGCTGGGAAGCGGCCGACGGGGGGATGGAATCCAACATAGGCTTTTTGCGCCAGCTCTATGCGCTGGAGAAGATGCGCAGACAAGGAGTCACAGAGGCGATCAAGGCCGAGCTGAAAGAAGCGACCGAGTTCTACCACGAAGCAATCGACAGCATGCTCGGCACCGGGCTGTTCGATATCGAGGGAACCGGCGAATTTGCCGGCAAGACACTGTCGGCAGAGTATCGCGCCCTGTTGGCCCGGCATCAGCAACTGATGGGACAGTGGGTCGATGCGCTCGGCAGCTATCAGGCCCAGCAGTCCGCCTATGAGGTCAGTGCCGATGAGCTGCGACAACAGCTGGTTGCCATCGAGGAGAGCGGCGATGCCACTGTCGAGGATCAGGTGGCCCAGCTCAACGGCATCATCAGCCAGATCCGAACCCTGCTGCTGGGTGGCCTGTTGCTGAGCCTGATCATGGTCACCCTCTGCGGCTTCTGGCTGACCCGCAAACTGGTAACCCCGCTGCTGCAAGTGGACAAACGAATGCAGGATATCGCCGCCGGCGAGGGAGATCTCAACGCCCGCATCAACCTGCAACGGGATGACGAGATAGGTTCGCTGGCCAACAGCGTGGATCGTTTCATCGAGAAATTGCAGAAGATGATCAGCTCCACCATGGACAACAACCAGCACATCAGCGAACACGTTCACACCTCGGTCAACCGGGTGGAGGCAATCAGCCAAAGCAGCCGCCAGACCGCCGAACATGCGCTGGCCCTGCACCACGACAGTGAACAGATGGTGCAAGTCGCCACCGGTATCTCGGACAACTGCAGCATGGCGGCCCACAATGCCAATGAGGTGCGCCAGCTGACCACCGAGAGCAGCCAGTATGTCGCCTCCGCCAGCGCGGGCATGCAGCGGGTGGTACAGGAGGTGAGCGAGTGTGCCATCGCCATCAACTCCCTCAAGGAGCAGGCGGGTCAGATTGGCCAGATCATCTCCACCATCAGCGGTATCTCGGAGCAGACCAACCTGCTGGCTCTCAATGCGGCCATCGAAGCGGCCCGCGCGGGGGAGATGGGGCGTGGCTTTGCGGTGGTTGCGGACGAGGTGCGCACCCTGGCCAATCGCACCGCGACATCAAGCGCCGAGATCAGCCAGGTGATCAGCAACATCCAGCAGCAGACCGAAACCGCCTATCTGATGATGCAGCGCAACCTCAAGACGGTAGAGTCCGGCATGCAGGACTCCGAGAACACCAAGCAGATCCTGTTCAAGGTGGAAGGCGCCATCGACCAGCTGGCCGACATGGTGCAGCAGGTGGCCGTAGCCACAGGGCAACTGTCACACACCCTGAGCCACTCCTCTGACAAGGTCTCCGGCATCAGTCTGCAAGCCAGAACCGGCGAACAGGAGGCGCAGGAGTGTCTGCAACTCGCCTCCTCGCTCCATCAAGCCAGCCTGCTGCAACAGCGCCTGCTCTCCCAGTTCAGGGTCTGACCCCTTTCAATAGCAAAGATGCCACTCATGTGAGTGGCATCTTTTTGTTACCGGTCGCTCATTCCTGCCGCCTTAACTTCCTCAACGTCCTATGGCCAGTTGAACAGCCAGGCTCAACATGATGATGCCTACCAGCAGATCGATCCCCTGCTGCACCCGGCTGCGGGCCAACCAGGGCGCCAGTGCCGCAGCCCCCAGCGCCAGCGAGTAGAACCACACCAGCGAGGCCAGCATGGCCCCCGCAGCAAAGGCCGGACGCAGGGACTCGCTCACCTGACTGCCAAGGGAGCCGAGCAGCATCAGGGTATCGAGATAGACGTGGGGATTGAGCAGCGTAACTCCCAGCGTCATCGCCAGCACGCTTTTGGCCCCCATCTGCTGAGCAGAATCGGCAAGTCCCTCCCCCTTACCGCGCCAGGCACTGAGCAGGGAACGGCCACCAAACCAGCCGAGAAACAGCACGCCACCCCAGGTGAGTAGCGCCATGCCGAGGGGGCTGGCGGCCAGCACATTGGCCCCGCCAAATACGCCGATAGCAATCAGGGTGAGATCGCAGAAACTGCAGAGCGTGGCCGTCAGCAGATGGTGATTGCGATGGATGCCCCGGCTCAGCACAAAGGCATTCTGGGCGCCGATGGGGATGATCATGGCCAGACCGATGGTGAAGCCTTGCAGTGTCGTTGCGAGCATCATGGAGAGTACCGTTCGAAATGATGAATGAGCGGCACTATAGCGATGGCGGTTCCTTCTTAAAAATTCATTGATTTACTGATTGATTCATTTTGCTAATCAGCCTGAGTCACCAAAGCCCCATCCGAAACCAATAGTCAATAGCAGGATCTGACAATTGAGAGTCCGCCGCTCAGCCCCGAGAATCAACAGGTTCTATTGCATCAGCTTGGGGAAGTTGGTGACAACTACATGCTCAAGATTCGGCAGCAAAATGCCACTGCTAATCCCCTTGGCAATGGCCTGATAACGATTCATGGAGCCAGTTTTGCGAGTGACCTGATTGAGGTGGTAATTCACCGTACGCTCGGTGATCCCCAAAATGCAGGCGATCTCCCCCGATGTTTTCCCCTCACTGGCCCAGAACAGGCATTCGGTCTCACGATCCGTCAGGGCGGCTTGTTGATCCGAATCCCTCAGGCGCACAACCCTGATCGCAGCCTCGAAGATGTAATTGGCCATCCAGGAGAGGATCGGCGAGGACTCCAGCAACAGATCGCTCGAGGCCCGCTCGGACGTGATAAAGGAGAGGATCCCGTTCTCCCCGGCTGCGCCGTGCAGAGGGAAGGAGATGCCATTGCGCAAGCCGAACTCGGCGGCCAGTCCCATCACGTCCATGCTTCCCTCTTGCAGAAAGCGAGCCCGCTCATCGAGGCGGTTCCAGTAGATGGGCAGAGTCTGCTTGCGTGCCAACTGAATCACGGGGTCGCACGCCAGCATGTTGTTATCGGTATAGGTCTGTACCCAAGAGATAGGGCACTGATTAAACAGTACCACTTTGGGTCTTTGCATCGACATCGGAATGATCAGGGTAAAGCCGTAATAGTCATAACCCATATCGACCGTAAAGCGACCGATCAATCCGGCAAGACGGTCACCATCCGTCACCGAAGTGAAATGTTCCAGATACTCAAACAGTTGCTCTTGTTTCATATGCTAGCCCCCCTGGCCAAGCTTCTGATTATAACGGCGAACAGGCAGAGAGAGAGTTCATAATGTTGGTTTTCAAAGGAAAATTGAGAGATCACCCACGAAACGCCGTAGAGAACGAACTCTATCAATTTCGAAATCGCGTCTTTTCCGACCGGCTAGGCTGGGACGTCGAGTCTTACCACGGTTTGGAACGCGACCGCTTTGACACGCCAGACACCCATTGGGTACTGGTCGAAGATGAACAAGGAGTCTGCGCCTGTATCCGTCTACTCAGTTGCGCCAGCGCCTATATGTTGCCCAGCATTTTTCCCACCGCCCTTGCCGGTGAAAACGCGCCCCGCACTCCCGAGATCTGGGAACTCACCCGTCTGGCTATCGATGCGACCCGCGCTCCGTGCATGACCAATGGTGTCAGCGAGCTGACCTGCGTACTCCTTCGGGAGGCCTATGCGTTTGCTACAGCCAACGGCATCAAAGAGTTTGTTGGTGTAGCCAGCCTGCCCGCAGAACGCATTTTCCGCCGTCTCGGAATCCCTATGGCTCGTCTGGGCCACCGCCAAGCGGTAGATCTCGGTGCAGTTAAAGGTGTCGGCCTGCGCTTTTATCTGGATGAGCGATTTGCCCTAGCGGTCTCGCAGCCGCTTATCGGACACTATCAAACCGCCACCTATCGCTCGCATGAGTTAGCGACCCAGATATAAAAAATCCCGGGAAAACAGGCCCGGGATAAACGTATCGCTGTATCGCTATGACCCCGCAGGGCTGCCCCCTGCGGTCTCTAGCAGTATGCCTTCCTTACAAGACAGACCACCACTGTCAGATATCACAGCGCAACGCCCCTTCCACCGCCCATTGTTGTCCCATGCCGAGTGACGTAGAGTCAGCCCTTGGGCAACGGAAGGGAGAGAAGATGAAAGAGCTGGACTACAAACTGCTGCGGGCACTGGATGCGGTACTGCAGGAGCAGAACTTCGATCGGGCGGCCAAGTCGCTCCATATCACCCAGTCGGCCATCTCCCAGCGGATCAAGCAGCTGGAGCAACAGTTTGCCGAGCCGCTGCTCATGCGCAGCCAGCCGCTGCAGGCCACGCCACTCGGCCAGAAACTGCTGGCCCACTATCGGCAGGTACACCAGCTCGAGCTCGAACTGGCGGGGGAGCTGACTCCCGATGAGCCGCAGGGGCCAATCCGGATCAGTATCGCAGTGAACGCCGACAGCCTGGCCACCTGGTTTTTGCCCGCCATTGCCCCCTTGTTGAAACAGCACCCCATCGAACTCAACCTGCTGGTCGATGACGAGAGCCGCACCCTCGACAAGGTCCGCGAGGGTCAGGCCTTTGGTGCAGTCAGCCTGCATCCCCAACCGCTGGCGGGTTGCTGCATCGACGAGCTCGGTGAAATGAACTATCTGCTTACCGCCAACCCCGCCTTCGTTGCCCGCCACTTCCCTCGCGGCCTGACCCGTGAGGCTCTGGCCAAGGCACCGGCGGTGGCGTTCGATCAGCGCGATGACATGCATGTGAGCTTTATGAGAGAACACTTCAGTCTGGAGCCCGGCGGTTACCCCTGCCACACGGTCCACTCGTCAGAGGCCTTCGTCGCCATGGCCGAACAGGGGTTGGCCTACTGTCTCATTCCCGAATTGCAGATAAGAGGCCAGCTCGCAGGCGGGTCACTGCTCAACCTCAGTCCCGACCACGTCCTGACGGAACGCCTCTACTGGCACCGCTGGGTACTGGAAAAGGGGGTGCACAAGCAGCTCTCCCAACGCCTTATCGACCATGCCAGATCGCAGTTGAAACCACGCTGAGCAGGCCATTCACCTTGGCTTTGCAGGGCTAAAAACGTATAGTGCTGGGCGATCCTTCATCAGGTCTCCACCCAGGTTTTCACTTCAGGTTCCTCACTTATGTTCCAAGACAATCCGCTGCTGGCCCAGCTCAAGCAACAAATCCGCGAAAACATCCCGAAGAAAGAGGGTGTGATCCGCGCCTCGGACCGGGGCTTCGGCTTTCTGGAAGTCGATGAGAAGACCAGCTATTTCGTGCCGCCTCCCTACATGAAGAAGGTGATGCACGGTGACCGGGTGACCGCCCTGATCCGCACCGAAAAAGAGAAGGAAGTGGCCGAGCCGGATACCCTGCTGGAGCAGTCCGTCACCCGCTTCGTGGCCCGGGTCAAGATGTTCCGTGACCGCCTCAACGTGGTGGCCGACCATCCGCTGATCAAGGATGCCATCAAGGCCCGCGTCAAGAAGGGTCTGGATGAGAAAGAGTTCAAGGAAGGTGACTGGGTGGTGGCTACCCTCAAGCGCCATGCGCTGGTCGACGGCAACTTCTCTGCCGAGATTATCCAGAAGATCGCCGCCCAGGAAGATCACAATGTGCCCTGGTGGGTAGTGCTGGCGCGCCACAATCTGGCCCAGGTCGAGCCGGCTGACTTGCCGGAGTGGAAGGTGATCGAAGAGGAAGAGCTGCCCCGTCGCGATCTGACCAAGGTGCCCTTCTTCACCATCGACGGTGCCAAAACCAAGGATATGGACGATGCGCTGGCCATCACCAAGCTGGACAACGGCTGGGAGTTGCTGGTTGCCATCGCCGACCCGACCGCCTATGTGGCCGAGGGAAGCGAGCTGGACAAAGAGGCCGCCCAGCGCGCCTTTACCGTCTACATGCCCGGCCGCAACGTGCCGATGATCCCGCGCACCCTCTCCGACGAGCTCTGCTCCCTGAAAGAGGGTGAGGAGCGCAACACCCTGTGTGCCCGTCTGCTCATCGCCGAAGACGGTCTGCTGCTGGAGGAGACCGAGTTCTTCGCCGCCCGCATCTGCTCCCACGCCCGTCTCAACTATGACGACGTCTCCGACTGGGCCGAGCATGGCAAAGAGTTGGCTATCGACGCAGGCGTACTGGCCCAGCTGCCGCTGATGAAGGCGATGACCGAAGCACGCATCGCGTGGCGCACCGAGCATGCGCTGGTATTCCCGGATCGTCCCGACTACGACTTCGAGCTGGGCGAGAATGGCGAAGTGCTGGCTATCCACGTCGAGCCGCGCCGCATCGCCAACCGCATGGTGGAGGAGTCGATGATCGCCGCCAACATCTGCGCCGGTCGCGTGCTGGGCAAGAGCGTCGGTTACGGCATCTTCAACGTTCACACCGGCTTTGACGAAGAGTCCCTCGACGGCGCCATCGACCTGCTGAAAAGCGCCGAAGCCCCGTTCGAGCGCGACGAGATCGCCAGCCTCTCCGGCTTCTGCGCCCTGCGCCGCTGGATCGACAACCTCGACACCCGCTGGCTGGATGGCAAGATCCGCCGCTTCCAGAGCTATGCGCTGATGTCCTCCGAACCGGGCGCCCATTACGGTCTGGGTCTGGATGCTTACGCCACCTGGACCTCCCCGATCCGTAAATACGGCGATATGGTCAACCATCGTCTGCTCAAAGCGGTCATCGCCGGCAAGACCCCGGGTGAGCGCCCGAGCACCGAGCTCACCGAGCATCTGACCGCCTGCCGCCGTCTGCACCGCATGGTGGAGCGCGACATCGGCGACTGGCTCTATGTCCGTTACCTGAAAGCCGCGGCTGGCACCAATCAGGTGTTCAATGCCGAAATCATCGACGTGATGCGTGCCGGTCTCAAGCTGCGTCTGCAGGAGAACGGCGCCGTGGTCTTCCTGCCTGCCCGTCACATCCTCGACAACAAGGATCGACTGGAGTGCAACTGGGACAACGGTCGCGTCTATCTGGACAAGACTGAGGTGGTCTACGAGCTCGGCCAGATCATCGAGGTGAAGCTGACCGAAGCGGTAGAAGAGACCCGCTCCCTTATCGCCAAACCGGCAGTGGATCTGGTGCCGGGTCCGGCACCGGAAGCCCCGGCGGCCGAGAGTGCGCCAGCCGATAGCAGTGAAACACCCGCTGAGGCTGCCCCCAAGGCAGAATAAGCCGCGCAGAATCATCTGATCTGCCCGAGAGCCCGCCATCGTGCGGGCTCTTTTTTACCCGGCATCCCGCCCTACAAGCTGCCATATATACCGTTATGGCACACAGTTCTAGCCACGATTGGCAGAGAATGCAGTGAATGTCTCCACCAGAATGGCTTAATGCAACCATTATGTGCGCCACCTCTCCTTTCTGACATATTAATCAAGGAGAAATATGTCTATACTCGCTTGGGTACAATCCAAGGAATATTGGCATGCAGGAATGGGACCCGGAACACTTCACCAACTTCGCTCAGTTATGCGAAGTGAGCCTCGCCACCATCCGTGAAAAGACCGATGCCGAACGCCTCTACCTCTGGCTGAAAGCCCCCGAACCACAGCTCTACAGCTTTCAGCTCGATCAGGGGCTGACCACGCTTGATCTCGCCCATCTCGGCCAACTGACCCTGCCCCACCACCTGATCGACAAGGCGATGGAGAAGGGACAACTGGTGATCGAGCAGCTCCAAGCACCGCCGGATCCCGGCGAAAATGTGGAGCCCGCCCAGCCGCAGTTACGCGCCTGTTTCCCTCTCAAGCGTCACATGAAACTGGAAGGGGTCATCTATCTGGAGACCCGCCGCCGCATCGACCGCCTCTCCTCCCACCAGCGTCAGGGTATCCAGCTCCTTATTCACTATCTGACGGCCGAGCTCAGCAATCACCTGCTCTCCAGCCAGGTCAATCAGGAGCGGGACCAGCGGCTCCATACCCAGACCGATCTGGTACAGAGTCAGGCACTGCAGGGCTCCTTCCTCACCATGTTGCAGGCGCTGCACATGGTCAGCGTCACCCTCTCCCGCAGTCGCAGCGAGAACGATTTGCTGCGGGATGCCGTGCTGCTGGCCCGCAAGGAGCTGCAGTTCGATCGGGTCGCCATCTTCCTGATCGAACCCGATGGCAAGACCATGCGTGGCACCTGGGGCACCAGCGAGGAGGGCGAGCTGATGGATGAACACAACTTCATCAGCCCCATTCCGGATCACCCGACGGTGCAAGAGGCGCTCAGGCGCAAGGACTACGTACTGGTGATGGAAGATACCCCCCTCTACTACGAGAAGCAGCAGGTGGGCCGTGGCTGGAACGCCATGGTATCGCTATGGGATGGCACCACCCCCATCGGCTGGATCGCCGCCGACAACCTGCTCTGGCACCGGCCGCTCAAAGCCTATCAGAGCGAGATCTTCAAACAGTACGCCGCCATTCTGTCACAACTGCTGATCCGCCAGCGCACCCAGGAGCAGCTGGAAACCCTCAACCGCCAGCTGGAGGCCCGGGTCGCCGAGCGCACCATGCAGCTGGCCGAGACCAACCGGGCGCTGGAGGAGGCCAATCACCGCCTCTCCCTGCTGTCGCTGGAAGATCCCCTCACCGGCATCGCCAACCGGCGCCAGTGGGACATCACCATGCAACGGGAGTGGGAGTGGGCACGGCGCACCCAGAACCTGCTGGCGGTATTGATGATAGACGTCGACGAGTTCAAGGCCTACAACGACCACTTCGGCCATGCCAAGGGGGATCTCTGCCTGCAACAGGTGGCCCATGTGCTGCGGGATGCAGAGCGGCGCTGTACCAATCTGGTCGCCCGTTACGGCGGGGAGGAGTTCGTCATTCTGCTCTGCGCCCCCCAACCCGGTGAGGCCGAACAGCTGGCCGGACGGATCCACGATGGTCTTGCCCGCTTGAAAATGCCCCATCCCGCCTCGCGGGTTGCTGATTTCATTACGGTTAGCATAGGCTTTAGCTATCTGGTTCCCTCCCAAGACGGAGCATGGCAGACCCTGACTGAACAGGCTGACCAGGCGCTCTACCACGCCAAGTCACAAGGGAGGGCGCGCACTCTGGCCTATCGGTGATCCCATGCTGTTGCGTCGCTACCCTATCTTCAATCGTCGCCTGGCTCTGGTGGCCTACGGCATCGACTATCAGCTCAGCTCACCGGCCGAATGGCCTTCACTGGCGCAACATTGCCGCCTGCTGGCACAGGGGCGTCAATATCTGGTGCCCTTCACCCACGAACAGCTCGATGAACAGCGTCCCATGCTGCTGGATCAGGACGCGATCCCGCTGGTTGAAGCCTCCAGTGAACGCCAGCCCAACTCGTTCCCGGTGCTGGAGCAGTGGCGCGACAGTCGGCGCAGACTGGCGGTGCACGGCGCCAACCGGGATCCACGCTGGCTCGGCGCCAGCCGCCTGCTGGTGTACTGGATGGGGGAAGAGGGGATCTGCCAGCCCACCGAGCACAAGCGGATGGCGCTGAACATCGAAACCTGGGCGGATTTTCTCCCGCTGCGGGAGGCGGGGGTCGACTTCTTTGCCGGCGGCTTTCTCGCCCGTCCCGAGCTGGTCAATCAGCGGGCCAACCAGCCCGATATGGCGCTGGTACAGCAGATCCTCCAGCTCATCTGCCACGAGGAGTTCTCCTTCGCCCAGGTAGCCCGCCTGCTGGAGCAGGATGCCTGGCTGCCCGGCCTGCTGCTCACCTACGTCAACGCCCCCGGCTTCGATCATGCCGCCCCCATCACCTCGGTGCCCCGCGCCCTCTCCTATCTGGGGGAGCAGGAGATCCGCAAGTTCGTGTTGATCAACGGTCTGGCCCGAGTGAGCCAGCACATGCCGGAGGCCTGCACCCGCATGGCCATCGCCCGCGGCCGCTTCTGCGAGTTGATTGCCCTCACCGCCCTCGGTAAAGCGGAGGCAAGCTGGGCCTTTCTGGTGGGACTGGTGCTCGATGGTTCCCTGCTGTCGGAGCCGCTGATGGCCCACCTGCCCAAGAGCGTGCAGCGCGCCATCGAACTGCACGAAGGGCCACTCTTTCATCTGTTTCAGCTGGTCAGCACCTATGAACAGGGCAACTGGGCCCTGCTGGAACAGCTTGCCCCCAAATATCAACTCGATCCGGCCCAGCTCACCCCCGTCTATTTTCAGTCACAAATGTGGGGGCAAGCGTTTCTCACCAGCTAGGTGATGGCGAGGCGGAGAGCCACTGGCTAGAATGGGCTCCCTTTTTTCAGAGACTGACCCGCACCATGACGCTTTCCGGATTCCAAGGCTTGGTCTTTGACCTTGATGGCACCCTGGTCGACTCCATGCCGCTGCACCTCGCCGCCTGGGAACATACCGCCCGTGAGTTTGGCTTTCGCTTCGATGCCGACTGGTTCTATGAACTGGGTGGCATGCCGAGCCGCAAGATAGCCCTGCTGGTCGCACAGGAGCAGCAGCTCCCCCTCGATCCGCTCGAAGTCACCCGCTGCAAGACCGCCCACTATGTGGCCAACCTGCACAAGGCGACCGTCTTTCCCGCCATGCAGGCGCTGGTCGAGCGCTATCATGGCGTCATCCCGATGGGGATCGGCACCGGCTCGCCGCGCATCAATGCCGAGGCGGTGCTGCGCAACACCGGGCTGGATCGCTACTTCTCCGTGGTGGTCACCGCAGACGATGTGGAGCTGCACAAGCCCAATCCGGACACCTTCCTGCTGGTCGCCAGCAAGCTGGGGGTCGAGCCATCAGGCTGTCTGGTGTTTGAAGATACCGGTATCGGGGTACAGGCCGGAGAAGCGGCGGGTATGCAGACCTGCATGGTCAAAGAGGGCAAGCCGGTCGGCATAACAGCGTAGTGCGGAAAAAATATCGCCCTGCAAGGGGCGATAACCGGAACCGGCTCTCATACGGGACATGAATGAAAATGAGAGCAGGTTCCGTCAGCAGCTGACGCAGGGCGCGTCAACGGGGAGTGCGGGGCAGACGATTACTCGTTGTTGCCGCCGCCCTGATTGTCGTCATAACGACCCGGCGCACCGTGGGGGCGCGGCGCCATGGAGACACGTGGCTTGCGAGCACGCTGGATATTCACCTGCGGACGGCCGGTGTGCATGGCGATGGTGGAGATCTTGGCCTTGTAGACCAGCTGCTGGTTACCATGAGCATCGGTCAGCAGCACGCTGTACTGGTCGAACCCACTGATGGTGCCTTCCAGCTTGATGCCGCTCACCAGAAAAATAGCGACCTGACTGCGGTTCTTGCGCAACCAGTTGAGGGCAGAATCTTGCCCGTTCCCGAGGGAGAAGGCTTGCTCAATCGTGGAGTAGCTGGGGGATTCAGTTGTCATAAATTATTGTCCCGCGGAAAAAAAAGTGGCGTTTGATTGTGCTAAATGGGCACTGGCTTGTCAAAGTCATTCTCACTCCCGCCAGCAATAGCGGCCTCCGGGGGCTGGTCGCTGACCAGCACAACTGCGATAATCGCCAGCTCTGGCTCTACCACAGGCCTTATCTGGGGTTTTATCTTGCATCAGGTTTCACACCAACACCACACCACCTATGTCCATGATGCCACTGCCTGCGAAGAGTGTGATCTGCTGATACCGGCCACACCGCTCGAGGTGGGACAGGCCAGCTGCTGCCCCCGTTGCGGACACACCCTGAGTCGCCACCTGCCACAGCAGGAGCTGCTGCCGATCTCCTACGGGTTCGCAGCACTTATCATGTTCGTGCTCGCCAATGCCTTTACCTTTATGTCCTTCTCGGCCAAAGGGGTGGGCCAGGAGATGACCTTTTTGCAGAGCATCACCACCCTGGTGGATGAGGGCTATCTGTTTCTCGGCGCGGTACTGAGCCTGACCCTGATCGGCCTGCCACTGGTTTATATGGGATCCATCATGCTGGTGCTGTGGCGGGTCGATAAAGATCTGCACAGCAATGCCCTGCGCTCCCTCGGCCGTCTGCTCTGCCGGATCAAACCCTGGCTGATGGTGGATGTCTTTCTGGTGGGCGTGCTCATCTCGCTGGTCAAGCTGATGGGGATGGCCGACATCAAGATGGGGCTGTCATTCTGGGCTTTCGTCGGCTACACGGTGCTGCTCATCAAGATGATCTCCTCGCTGGATCAGATGTGGCTGTGGCAGCGGTTGTTCGGCCCTACCGAGGCGCGGGATATCGACCCGGAAGCGGGTGCGCTGGAATCAGGTCTGGTGGGCTGCCATATCTGTGGCGCTCTGAGCGAGGTGGGCAGCCACAGCTGCTCCCGCTGCGGCGGCAAGCTGCATGCCCGCAAGCCGGGCGGCCTGAACCGTACCTGGGCGCTGCTGTTTACCTCCGCCATTCTCTACATTCCGGCCAACGTCTATCCCATCATGGATACAGTGTTTCTCGGTGATGACAGCCCCTCTACCATCCTCGGCGGTGTGGTGCTGCTCTGGGCCATGGGCTCCTACCCCATAGCGGCGGTGATTTTTTTCGCCAGCGTGGTGGTGCCGCTGGTGAAAATACTGGCGCTATTCTGGCTTTGCTATATGGTGCAGCGCGGCAATGTCACCTCCCCCCTCGGCAAACTCAAACTCTATCGCATGACCGAATTTGTCGGACGCTGGTCGATGATCGACGTCTTCGTGGTGGCCATTCTGGCGGGCCTGATCCGGCTCGACAATCTGATGACCATCTACCCCGGCCCTGCGGCCGTCGCATTTGCAGGTGTGGTGCTGATCACCATGGTCGCCGCCATGAGTTTCGACTCCCGCCTGATCTGGGATTTACAACAAGGAGAACGCGAACGTGAGTGAGCGTAAAAAAAGGTGGAAACCGGGCTCTGACTTTCTGAGCTCTGCCGCCGCAATCTGGATGGTGCCCCTGCTGGCATTGTTCATCGGTCTCTGGATGCTGTTCCAGCACTGGTACTCCCAAGGCCCAAGCTTCACCCTGACAGTCGCCACTGCCGAGGGCATAGTCGCTGGCAAGACGGTGATCCGTTCCCGCGAAGTGGACGTCGGCCGTATCGAGGCCGTCGAGCTGAGCGATGACTATAGCCATGCCGTGCTGAAAGGACGGCTGACCAATGCCGCCTCCGGCATGCTGCGCGGTGACAGCCAGTTCTGGGTGGTCAAGCCCAGAGTGGGCCGTGAAGGGGTATCGGGTCTGAGCACCCTGCTCTCCGGCGCCTATATCGAGCTCGCCCCCGGCAAGAAAGGTCGGGCGCGGGACGAATACGCCATGCTCGACAAACCGCCGCTCGCCTCCCTCGATGCCAAGGGGCTGCGCCTCACCCTCAGCAGTCGCGACACCCGCGCGCTCGGGGAAGGCTCCCCCATCAACTATCAGGGCTTCACCATAGGTCAGGTGGAAGAGGCGAAGTTCCTGCCGGAAAAGAGCGAGATGCAGTATCAAATCTTCATCCACGCCCCCTATGACATTCTGGTGAGCAGCAACTCCCGCTTCTGGATGACCCCGGGCTTCGAGGTCTCCATGAGCAGCGAGGGGATGAAGGTGAAGATGGATTCGCTGGAGAGCCTGATCGATGGCGGCATTACCATGGGTCTGCCACCCGGCTGGGCGCCTGGCGAACCGGTCAAACAGATGGAAGGGTTCACCCTGTTCCAGGATGAGGCGAGCGTGCTGGCCGGTAGTCTGGATCAGTTCATCGACTACGTCTTCCTGTTCGATGACAACGTGGGTGGCCTGCACCCGGGCGCGGCGGTGCAGTATCGCGGTATCCGGGTCGGTACCGTCATCTCCGCCCCCTACCTCATCGAGGACAAGGGCGTGCAGATCTTCAAGAGCCGCCAGATCCCGGTGCTGGCCCGCATCGAGGTGCAGCGCCTCTCCCACCGCTATGCCAAGGCGGAGAAGGATCAATGGCGTGCCCTGTTCGGCAAGCAGTTCAAGGAGGGGTTGCGTGCCAGCCTCAAGACCTCAAGCCTGCTGACCGGCGGCAAGATCATCGACCTCAACTTCTATCCGGACGCGCCACGTTTCGAACAGGCCAAGCTGGCCGGTTATCAGGTCTTCCCCACCGTGCAGGGCGGGCTGGATCAGATCGAGCGCAAGGTGAACCTCATCCTCGACAAGTTTGTCGACATGGACATGGCAACCACCCTGACCAAGGTCAACGGGTCACTGACCACCCTGGATGGCACCCTGAAGAACATCAGTGCAGTCAGCGCCAACCTGAACAAGCTCACCGCCAAGGATTCCACCCAGCAGCTGCCCGCCTCGCTCAACGAGAGCCTCAAGCAGTTGCAGGAGACCTTGCAGGCCTATGATGCCCAATCGCAGACCAATCAGGATCTGCGTCAGTCGGTGCAGACCCTCAATCAGTTGATGCGCGAACTGCAGCCGCTGGTGCACTCCCTCAACGAGCAGCCCAGCTCGCTGATCTTCGATCGCGCGCATCCATCGGACCCTGAGCCCAAGCGAGGCAAACAATGAAAAAAGAGATCCTGACGCTGGCCCTGCTGGGCCTGCTGGCGGGTTGCAGCAGCCAGCCAAGCCTGCACTACTACTCGCTCGATGCCGACAGCCAGCAACCCGTGACGGCCCCGGCCCAACCGCAGCACCAGCTGGTGCTGCGCCCGGTGGCGCTGGCCAGCCAGCTCGACCGGATCAGTCTGGTCTATCAGCTGGAAGGGCAAGAGCTGCACTTCACCGAGTACCATCGCTGGGCCGGTGCGCTGGACGATCAGCTCAACCAGCTCACCCTCAATGGCCTCTCCACCCGCCTGCCGGGCTGGGTGGTACGGCAGGATGGCGCCCGCAAGGGGCCGGTGCTGACCATTCTGGTGGAGCGCTTTCAGGGCCGTCATGACGGCAGCGCCGTGCTGAGCGGCCGCTGGCGCCTGCTGGCGGAAGATGGCACCGTGCTGCGCGATGCCCCGTTCCGTCAGGAGCGGGTACTGCCAGCCGATGGCTACAACGCGCTGGTGAACGAACTGGGTCAGGGCTGGCAACAGTTGCTCGACCAAATTGCCGCCGAGGTGCGCCAGAACGCCAGCTAATCGCCCATCCGCCGATTGCAGAGATAAAAAAACGACGCCAGCTGGCGTCGTTTTTTATGGACAAGAGTCGGGGGCGACTTATGCCTTGGCAGGCAGGCTCAGGCGGGCAACCGCTTCCACATGCATGGAGTGCGGGAACATATCGACCGGTTGCACCTCATCCAGCACGAAGCCCTGCTTGACCAGCCAGGCGAGATCGCGGGCCAGGGTCTGCGGGTTGCAGGAGACATAGACCAGACGACGGGGCGCCATGGCGACCAGGGTCTGCAGCACCGCCTTGTCACAGCCTTTGCGCGGCGGATCCATTACCACCACGTCAGCGGTCACGCCCTGGGCATGCAATTCGGGCATCAGCTGCTCCGCCTTGCCGACGTGGAATTCGGTGTGCTCGATGCCGTTGAGGGCAGCGTTGCGACGGGCATCGCTGATGGCGCTCTCCACCGACTCGATCCCCACCACCTTGGCGGCCTTGCCAGCCAGGAACAGGGAGATGGTGCCGATACCACAATAGATGTCGAACACTGTCTCGTTACCGGTCAGCTCGGCATACTCGAGGGCGCTGGAGTAGAGCACATCGGTCTGGGTCGGGTTGTTCTGGAAGAAGGAGAGCGGCGAGATCTCGAACTCGAGTTCGTGGATCTTGTCGCGGATCACCCCTTCGCCGAGCAGCACCCGGTTGGTGGCGCCCAGAATGCGGTTGGTGCGCTCATCGTTGATGTTCTGCACCAGGGTAGTGATAGGCAGATCGCTTAAGCTCGCCAGCAGCTCGGCTTCGAACGGCAGCTCCTCGCCCAGGGTCACCAGCACCACCATCAGTTCGCCGCTCTTGAAGCCCTTGCGGGTCATCAGGTTACGCACGCAGCCGCTGTGGTTTACTTCGTCATAGGCGGCGATGTCGTGCGCGCGCATCCAGTTGCGCACCCGGGCGTTGAGCTCGACGTGCAGCGGATCCTGCACCGCACAGTCATCAGCGGTGATGAGATCGTGGGAGTGCTTGCGATAAAAACCGATCTCGGCACCGGCGTCACAGCCACGCACCGCATATTGCGCCTTGTTGCGATAGGCGAACGGGCTTTCCATGCCAAGGATATCCTTGACCGGCGTGTCACCCAGCCCGACCTGCTCCAGTGCGCTCTGCACCAGTGCCTGCTTGAGCTTGAGCTGGGCCGGATAGGCCAGCGGACGTACCTGACAGCCACCACACTCGGTGTTGGGGCAGAAATCGGCAACCCGATCGGCGGAGGGCTGGAGCAGCTCGGCAACCTTGCCGTGCAGATAGTTCGGCTTGACCTCGGTCAGCTCCACCAGCGCCTGCTCACCGGGCAGCAGACCTTCGACAAACAGGGGGCGATCGAACAGGCGTCCTTTGCCATCTCCTTTGTCGGTCAGTTCCAGGATCTCGATCTGGTGTTGATGTCCCACTAACGGCATGAGCGGCTCCAAAAGTACTAAAAATGGGGGGTGATGAACGCGGCAAAACCATGCCCATCGAGAAAAGGTGGCAGAGTTTAGCGGAGATCCGGCCAAATTGCAGGCATAAAAAGCCTGCTTGTTGCAATGGTCATTACCCTAGGCTATCTGACGGGCGTGGCCACCTTTCGGGTTGCGGCAAATTTAGCCCTTGGGCCGCAACGCCCAGCCTGTTAAAATTCCGCCCTTGAAATTATCCTGGGCCCCGCGCCCGTTCTAGCTAAGGTCTACCGCGATGCGTACCAGCCAATATCTGCTTTCCACTCTCAAGGAAACCCCCTCCGACGCTGAAGTTGTCAGCCACCAGCTGATGCTGCGCGCCGGGATGATCCGTAAACTGGCCTCCGGCATGTATGCCTGGTTGCCAACCGGTCTGCGGGTACTGAAGAAAATCGAGAACATTGTTCGCGAAGAGATGAACAATGCTGGTGCCGTCGAAGTCTCCATGCCGGTGGTACAACCCGCCGAGCTGTGGCAGGAGTCCGGCCGCTGGGATGACTACGGTCCCGAGCTGTGCCGTCTGACCGACCGCCACAACCGTCCCTTCGTGCTGGGCCCGACCCACGAAGAGGTGATCACTGCGCTGGTGCGTTACGAAGTGAACAGCTACAAGCAGCTGCCGCTCAACCTCTACCAGATCCAGACCAAGTTCCGCGACGAAGTACGCCCCCGTTTCGGCGTGATGCGTGGCCGCGAATTCCTGATGAAGGATGCTTACTCCTTCCACATCGACAAGGAATCTCTGGTCGATACCTACGAGAAGATGCACGCCGCCTACTGCAAGGCGTTCACCCGCATGGGCCTGAACTTCCGTCCGGTGCAGGCCGATACCGGTTCCATCGGTGGTACCGGTTCCCACGAATTCCAGGTGCTGGCCGAGAGCGGTGAAGACTTGATCGCCTTCTCCGATAGCTCCGATTACGCCGCCAACATCGAGATGGCCGAAGCGCTGGCACCGGCTGGCGAGCGCGCTGCCGCCACCGCAGCCCTGACCAAGGTTGCCACCCCGAACGTCCACACTATCGACGAAGTGGCTGCCTTCCTGAACGTGGCTCCGACCGCCATCGCCAAGACCCTGCTGGTACTGGCAGAGGAAGATGAGCACGGCAAGCAGGCCGTTATTGCGCTGGTACTGCGTGGCGACCACGAGCTGAACGAGATCAAGGCCGAGAAACTGGCTGGCGTAGCCAACCCGCTGACCTTCGCCAACGACGAGCAGATCAAAGCTGCCGCCGGTTGCGACGCAGGCTCCATCGGCCCGGTCGGCTTTGCCGGTCGCATCATCGTCGATCGCAGCGCTGCCCATCTGGCGGACTTCGTCTGCGGCGCCAACGAAACTGGCTTCCACCTGACCGGTGCCAACTGGGATCGCGACATCGCTACCTATGAAGTTGCCGACCTGCGCAACGTGGTAGAAGGCGACCCGAGCCCGTGTGGCCAGGGCAAGCTGCTGCTCAAGCGCGGTATTGAAGTGGGCCACATCTTCCAGCTGGGTACCAAGTACTCCGAAGCGATGAAGGCGAGCGTGCTGAACGAAGCTGGCAAGTCCGTCACCATGGAGATGGGTTGCTACGGTATCGGGGTTTCCCGTCTGGTTGCTGCCGCCATCGAGCAGAACAACGACCAGTACGGCATCATCTGGCCGGACGCCATCGCCCCGTTCGAAGTGGCCATCGTGCCGATGAACATGCACAAGTCCGAGCGCGTGGCCGAGCAGGCACAACAGTTCTACGCCGAGCTGAAAGCCGCCGGTGTGGACGTGCTGTTCGACGACCGTAAAGAGCGCCCGGGCGTGATGTTCGCCGACATGGAGCTGCTGGGCATCCCGCACGCCATCGTCATCGGCGATCGCGGTCTGGACAACGGCGTGGTGGAGTACAAGTGCCGCCGCACCGGCGAGAAGCAGGAAGTGGCCATTGGCGACATCATCGCCATGCTCAAGGCCAAGCTGGGCCGTTAATTCCGCCCTCTTGCCGATATAAAAAAGCGCGCCATTTGGCGCGCTTTTTGTTTCTGTGTGCTGACGACGGCAACCGGATGAAGGGTTGCCTCAGGGATTGCGACCAATAAAGAGGTCGGTCACGTGGCAGCTGCTTCTGGCTTCCAGTGCGTCGAGCATATAGGCCGCCGCATCTTCCGGAGTCATGAAGCCACTCGGGTCCACGTGATCCGAGTTGTCCCAGAATTCGCTGCGGATCCCGCTCGGGTAGAGGTTGACCAGCCGCAGTGGCGAGCCTTTCAGCTCGGCGCGCAAGGATTCGAGAAAGCCGCGCATCCCCCATTTGGAGGCGCAGTAGAGGCTCTCGTTAGCCTTGCCCACCTGAGCGGCGGAGGAGAGCACATTGGCCAACACTCCGCCTTTCTCACCGATAAGCCGCACCGTCTGCTGAGCCACCAGAATGGTGGAGATGAGATTGCTCTCCACCACCCGGCGGATCTGCTCGGCGGTGTAGACACCGACCGGGCCAAACTCGCCCACCCCGGCGCAGTGGATCACCATGTCGGGCTGCCCGCCCCACTCCACCGCTGCAGCGAAGGCGACGTCGACCTCTTCATGGTGCGCCAGATCGGCAGCGATGCCGATCACCGCGCTGCCGAGCAGTTGCTCCTGCTCCTGCAGTCGCTGATAACGGCGCCCCATCATGGAGACCTGATAGCCCCGCTCAACCAGACCTATGGTCAGCGCCCGGCCGAGACCAGAACCGGCACCTGTCACTATGATGTGGCCCATTATCGCTCCTCGTCGTCAGTTGACGGTCAGATTAGAAAGTGAATTCGCCGCCCATGAACCAGCCATCGACAGACTGATCGATATTGGCGAAGTCGACCTTGGCTTCACGCCAGCCGGCACGCAGCTTGATCGGCATGGAAGAGAACTTGTAGGAACCACCCAGACGGTAGTCATAGTTGTCCGCATCATGAGTGCGCAGATCGCCGAAGAAGGCGATGCCGGTGCCCGGGATCTTCACTTCGCTGCCGGCATAGGCCATCAGGGTATCTTCGTCATAACCCTTGCGACCGAAGTAGACCTGCTCGCCATCGTAGTGACGGCCGGTCATACCCAGATCGATCTTGAACAGATCGTTGTTGAACAGACGGTAGTAGAGGCTCAGATCGTAGGCTGTCAGATCGTTCTTGAAGTTGCCACCGGAGGTGCTGAAATCGGAGACTTCAAACTTGGCGTTCGGCAGGAAGATGATGCCGTGTTCCAGTTGCAGATAGCCGTTCCAGTTGTAGCTGTCGTCATAGCTGCCATCGGCACTGGTGCCATAAGCCTGACCACTGCCCTTGGCTGCCCATACGTCGGCACCGGCGGCAAAACGCCAGTCGTCAGCGGCCATGGCACTCTGGCAGCACAGAGCCAGCACAAAACCGGCAATCAGCGTCTTTTTCATTACGTCACTTCCTCTTGCATACATGGAAAAGAGCACTATTTTACTCGGTGCAGCCAAAATACCCAGCGTCAATCCTGAACAAACGACGACAAATGTCAGTGCTTCATATGCTTCATCTCGGCCATCGGCTCAATCGGCTTCACCGGCAGTGACAGATCCAGCTTCTGACCATCATCCATGGTGAGGGTGAGCGGGAAAGGGGTCTGCTCGGAGAGCGTGCCCACCTCGAACAGCATGATGTGCAGGCTGCCCGGCTTGAGCACCGCTTCGCCCTTGGCCGGGATCTCGATATTCTCGACCTGACGCATCTTCATCACGCCATTTTCGTGCAGGTGGGTGTGCAGCTCGGCACGCCCGGCCGCAGCAGAAGCCGCCGCCACCAGCTTGACCGGCTGGTCGGCGTCATTCTTCAGCACCATAAAGGCGGCAGTGTTGGGGGAGCCCGGCGGCAACAGGCGAACATAACCGTCGACAGCCTCGACCTTGGCCAGTGCAGGCGCCGTCATACCCAGAACCAGCAGAGAATAAAACGCACGTTTAAACATGGTTGAAATCCTTTTATGATGTTGTTAAACGGCGCCAAGGTTACCCCAGCAGCAACCTTTTTTGCACCTTTCAATAACAAGGATTTAGACATGGCCCCCATTCTCATTGCCGAGCAGCAGGATGGCTTGCTCACCCTGACCCTCAACCGCCCCGACAAACGCAACGCTCTCAATACCGAGCTCTATAAGCAACTGGTGGCAGCGCTGCGAGAGGCGGCAGCCGATGAGGAGGTGCATGTCCTGCTGTTGCAGGGGCAGCAGGATTGCTTTACCGCGGGCAATGATCTGGCCGACTTTATGGGCAAGAGCTCGCTGGAGCCCGACGACCCCATCCTGCAGTTCCTCCACACCCTTGCCGACTTCCCCAAACCTGTGGTCGCCGCCGTTGCGGGCCCGGCAGTGGGGATTGGCACCACCATTCTGCTGCACTGCGATATGGTCTATCTGGCGGATAACGCCCGCTTGCAGCTCCCCTTCGTCGAGCTGGGGCTGGTGCCGGAGTTTGCCTCCAGCCTGCTGCTGCCGCGTCTGGTGGGGCACCTCAAGGCGGCGGAGCTGTTGCTGCTGGCCGAGGCGATTGATGCCGAGGAGGCGCTGCGATTCGGGCTCGCCAACAAGGTGGTGGCGGCCAATGGAGTGCTCTCCTTTGCCCGCGAGCAGGGGCTGAAGCTGGCGGCCAAACCGCCCAGAGCGCTACAAAAGAGCAAGGCGCTGCTGAAACAGGAGCTTAAACAGGCGGTGCACTTTGTCATCGATCTGGAGGCGCGCGCCTTCGCCCAGGCACTGCAAGGGGAAGAGGCGCAACAACGGATCGCCCAGAAACTCAAACGGCGGAGCTGAGCTGCCGCTCAACGCCAGTCAGTTGAGTCGAAAACGGCCGATCAGCTCGCAGCCCTGCACCTTGTCCTGCAGCTGGATCAGCCGGGCAATTTCCGGATTGGGGTGACGCTTGAGAAAGGCGAGCAGGGCTCCACGACAGCAACCCAACTCGCTGATCAGTGCCTCGCACTCCCGGTTGGGGCATTGTGGCACCAGCGCCGTCACCAGCTCGGAGGCGAGCTTCAGGTAGCGCAGCTCGTAAGTCGGCTCATCCATCGCCCGCCAGAAGTCGGCCAGCCGGTGGCAGGTGGCGACTCGCATGGTGGCCAGTTCGGTCAACTCGACCTGGGTCATCTCGTAAACATCCCCCAGCGCCTGCTGATAAAAGCAGATCGCCGCCCCTAGCGAACCGGCCTGCCAGGCACGCTCCGCCTCCAGCATGTATCGTTGCCAACTTTGCGGTGTCATCTCGCTCTCCCGAGTCCGTCATGGTGGGAGTGTTATCATGGCTAATTGAGAATAAATATCAACCAGAGGGTTAGTGCAGGATCTCTGCGCAACCTTGGCAAACCCGGCGCCCGACCTTATGATCGCGCCCTTCCCCCCTTCTTTGGAGCCCCACAATGCGACCACGCCTCCCGCAGATGCTGGGCTGCTCCCTGCTCTGCGTGCCCCGCATGCTGGTCTGGATCTATTAGCTTCGCTCACGCGAACGCAACCCATCCGATCCATTCAGCAAAGGAGTACCAGCATGAACACCTGCCAACACTGGTCGCAGGTCGAATACCTGCACCTGACGGTGACCAATCCCAATATCTGCCTCAAGGGGCAGCACAGCTACTACTCGGGTGCCTGGGATGGCCCCTTCGAAGAGGTGGCGGTGCGCTACCTCCATGGCGATCCCTTCAGCCGCAGCCCGGAAACCGGCTGGGAGCCGCTCTGGCATATCGACCGGCTCCATATCGGCGACTATGTGCAAATTGCCGCCGGGGTAAAGATCATCATGGGCGGCAACCACACCCACAACACTGCCTTCATCAGCACCTATCCGTTTGCTGATCTGGAGGCGCTCAAGCGCAGCTACCGCCCTGTCGGCGATACCCGCATCGGCAACGATGTCTGGATCGGCATGGAGGCGATGATCATGCCCGGCGTCACCATCGGCGACGGCGCCATCATCGCCGCCCGCTCGCTGGTCAATCAGGATGTGCCGCCCTATGCCATGGTGGCGGGCACCCCGGCCAGGATGCTGCGAATGCGCTTTGGCGAGGAGGAGATAGCCCGGCTACAGGCCCTCGCCTGGTGGGATTGGCCGGATCAACAGGTCAACGATCTGCTACCGCTGATCCAGCAAGGTGACGTCGCCCTGCTTGAACAGGCGGCTGCCCGCTGGGCGGAGCGCCATGAGTGACCACCGCTAACCAGTAGCTGACAGCAGAAGGGCGACCCCAGGGTCGCCCTCTGTTATCTCCGGCATGCTCTGGACGCCGTCATCGCACATCCACTCACTGCGCGCTTTTGGACTGGTTGAGGCTGCACTGCTTGCCGGGATAACCGGGTAGATCCTTGGCATCGCTGCCGCAGGCGAGCCGTTTGGCCTGTTGCAGGCTGGCCGCCAGATTGGCGCTGTCCACCGGCATCCACTGCATCTGCTTGCCGAGCCAGCTGGCCCAGGCAAACTCGACGAAATAGACCTGTTTGTCCTTGCGAAAGTAGCCCGCATTCTGCAGCAGTCCGGCGAGGGTGCGATAGGGGTAATCAGGCAGCTTGTCGATGCTGGTCGGCAACTGCTCCGGGGTCAGCGGTTGCCCCTTCTCATCCTTGAGCCAGGCCCAATGGTTGTTCTGCATCTGGCTCCAGAAGTTGGCTTTGTCCTGCAGGCGGCCAATCACCTTGACCCGGGCATCCTTGACGCCCTGCTGCCACAACGCCTTGGTGAGATGGTGCCTGTCCACCAGCCAGTAGCTGCCATCCGGCGCAATCACCACGGGGATCTCTTTCTTTTTCATCAACTTGTCGAGCTGCTTTGCGCTCATGCCCGCCAATGTGGCCTGGGTCTCATCGACCTGGATCTGGCCGACGCCCCCCTGAGTCGGGTGCAAGGCATCGATGCCGATCTCGCACCAGTTGCCCACCGCCGTGTCGCTCTGGCACGGGGCCAACGCCCAGGCACCCTGGCTCAACACACAGGCCAGCAATAACCATGCTTTCATCGTTTGACACTCCTCACCACATTGAACTGCACAGACGCCGGGAACGCTCTTCTACCCCGATTGGGAGTGAGAGTCGAATGCTGGCGGTCAGACCAGCAAACGGGATATCATGATTTCCCATCTGTCGGCGATATTTTCTCGCCGAGTTTTCTCCCCGCTTCACACTATTTGAAGGATCCGACCCATGAAAGGATGGACCCCCTTGCTGGCCCTGCTGGGCTGTGCTGCTGTCCAGGCTGCCGATATTCCCGCCGGAACACAACTCGCCGCCGAGCAGATTGTCGTTCGCCACCTCAAGGATGAACCTGCGAGCCTGAGCCCGCTCAAGCTGGTCGGCCTGCCGGAGTTGCAGGTACTGCGGGATCTGTTCGAGGGGCTGCTGACCCAGGGGCCGGATGGCAAACCGGTTGCCGGGGTGGCGGCCAGCTGGGAAAACAAGGGCAACCAGTTCTTTACCTTCCATCTGCGCCCGGATGCGCGCTGGTCCAACGGCGATCCGGTCAAGGCAGGCGACTTCGTCTACGGCTGGCGCAAGCTGGTCGACCCGAAAGAGGCTGCCACCTTCGCCTGGTTTGCCCAACTGGCCCGTTTCGACAAGGTGGACGAGATAGTCGCTGGCAAATTGCCTGCCAGCGAGCTGGGGGTCAAGGCCCTCGATGACCACACCCTGCAGGTGACCCTCTCCCAACCGGTGCCCTACTTCCTGAACCTGCTGAGCCACCCCAGCCTGTCGCCGCTCCATCAGGCCAGCATCGAGCAGTACGGCAACCTGTGGACTCAACCCGGCAAACTGGTGGGCAACGGTGCCTTTGTGCTGAACAACCGGGTGGTCAACGAGAAGCTGGAGCTGACCCCCAACCCATATTACTGGGATCGGGCCCATACCGTATTGACCAAGGTGATCTTCATGCCGATCAATCAGGAGAGCGCGGCCACCAACCGCTATCTGGCGGGCGATCTGCATATCACCGAATCCTTCCCCAAGGAGCAGTACGACAAGCTGAAGCAGCAGATCCCGAATGAGGTCTACACCCCGGATCAGCTCGGCACCTACTACTACGCCTTCAATACCCGTCAGGCACCACTGAACGATGTGCGGGTGCGCAAGGCGCTCTCCTACACCATCGACCGCGCCCTGATCGCCGACAAAGTGCTCGGCACTGGCGAGAAACCGGCTTATCACTTCACTCCGGATGTGACCGCCAGTTTCACCCCGGCCGCCAACCTGCTCTCCACCAGCAGCCAACCGGCGCTGGACAGCAAGGCCAAGGCCCTGCTCAAGGAGGCCGGTTACGGCCCGGACAAGCCGCTCAAGCTGACCCTGCTCTACAACACCGCGGAAATTCACAAGAAGATGGCGCTGGCCATCGCCAGCATGTG
Organism: Aeromonas sp. 159; assembly: GCF_963862045.1. NCBI lineage: Bacteria > Pseudomonadati > Pseudomonadota > Gammaproteobacteria > Aeromonadales > Aeromonadaceae > Aeromonas > Aeromonas sp. 159. Next base: position 27,733 of record NZ_CAWLMI010000037.1, read on the forward strand.
GAAGCAGAAGCTGGGCGCCGAGGTCGAGCTGACCAATCAGGAGTGGAAAACCTATCTCGACAGTCGCCAGAGCGGTCAGTTCGAGGTGATCCGCTCCTCCTGGGTCGCAGATTACAACGACCCGTCAGCGTTCCTCGGCCTGTGGGGCTCTCGTCACAGCGGCAATATGGCAGGCTTTGCCAATGCCCGTTATGACCAGCTGCTGGCAGAGGCTGCCAGCACTCAGGATGCCGCCAGCCGCAGCAAGCTGTTTGGCGAGGCGGAAGCGATCCTGCTGGATCAGGCCCCCATCGCCCCCATCTACCAGTACACCAATGCCCGACTCATCAAGCCATGGCTCAAGGGCTACCCCATCAACAACCCGGAAGATGTGGCCTACAGCCGCCAGCTGTACCTCGTCAAACACTGACACCAGCCACAACGATGCGAGGCCCCGCTGGGCCTCGCTATTGATACTGTTCACACCACGATTTCCAGCCTAAAATGCCGCCCCTTCTGTTCAATTAATCTTCAATACCCAGTCAGACATGCGTTATTTGATACTGCTCTCGTTGTTGTGGACCCTGCCCGCACAGGCCAACAGCGAATCCCAATGCCAGCAAGAGTTTGTCGGCTGGATGCTGCACCAGCAGCAACAATTCAGCGATCGCAAGTCTGACAAGATGGAGCGGCGCCGGGCCGAGCGGGCCATCGAGTTGGCTCGTCAGGAGTACGACAAGCAGACCAGCTTTTGCAAGACGATGGAGCTGGTGCGCAGCTACAAAGATAGCGATCCGCGCTTTAAACCGAGAAGCGGCGAAGTTCACGATTTCACACCAGCCAGCTGACCCTCACTTCATCAATTCATTGTGTTGATTAATTGACCCAAGCCAAGTTCGGGTCACTGAAGAGCCTTAGAATGATTAACTGAGAACGACAATAAAAAATATATTTATCAGTTATTTGGCTTTTTCAGGAACGACACATGACCAAACTCCATCAGGAGGGGGAGATACACTTCCCCGACAACATCGCACTCATCTCGACCACGGATCCCGCCAGTCACATTACCTATGCCAACCAGCACTTCTGTGATGTGGCCGGGTATGGTGCGGCCGAAATGGAAGGGGTTCCCCACAATCTGGTGCGACACCCCGACATGCCCAAGGTGGCCTTCGCCGACATGTGGCAGCGGCTGCGACAGGGCAAAAGCTGGATGGGGCTGGTCAAGAACCGCGCCAAAAGCGGTCAGTTCTATTGGGTAAACGCTTACGTCACCCCGATCCTCAACGCGCAGAAGGAGATCGTCGAGTTCCAGTCGGTGCGCACCAAACCCGCCGCCAGCGATGTGGCCTGGGCCGAGCAGCTCTATGGCCTGCTGCGCAGCGGCAAGGCGCTTCCCTGGCTGAGCCGCTTTCACTTTGAACCGGGTCAGCTGACCCTCTGGCTCTCCGTTTCTGCCTTGCTCACCACCCTTGCTACCTTTGCCACCGGCAACCTGTTATGGCTGCTGCCCACCGCCTTGTTGCTGTTGGCACAGGCAATCCACGGCTGGCGATTGCAGCAACGGCTGGCTCATCTGCTCACACTTGCCGATCAAGACAAGGGAACCCGCCTCTGTCAGGTGCTCTACACCCGACGGCGCGACGCCCTGGCGGCCGTCGAACTGGCCCTGCGGATGAAGCAGGCCGAGCTCAAGGCCGTGGTCGGGCGCAGCGCCGACACCAACCAGCAGATCCTGCAGGCAGCCGAAGATGACCGGGGCAATATCCAGACCATCGATACCCACCTGCAGCAGCAGCGCGCCCACAGCGAGCAGCTGGCGACCGCCATCACCGAGCTGAGCCACTCCATTCGCGATGTGGCCCACAGTGCCCATGAGGCGAGCAATCTGGTCATAGAGGTACAGCAGGTCTCCGACGAGGGGCTGCAAGCATTGGCGACCACCCGTTCTGCCGTCAACCAACTCCATCAGGAGCTGGATGCCAACCACGCCGTGCTGGCCCAGCTCACCAGCGACAGCCAGAAGATCAGCGGCATTTTGGAGGTGATCAGTCAAATCGCCGACCAGACCAACCTGCTCGCTCTCAATGCGGCCATCGAGGCCGCCCGGGCGGGCGAACAGGGGCGCGGTTTTGCCGTGGTGGCGGATGAAGTGAGGGCGCTGGCCCAGAAGACCCGAGCCTCGACCAGCGAGATCCACGAGATGATCCAGGCGCTGCAACAGACTACACGACAGCTGTCGGACGGGATGACACAAGGGGCGCAGACCTCGGTGCGCTGCCAGCAGCACGCGGGCACCACCGCCGATGTGCTTACCCAGATAAACCAAATGTTGGGGCAGGTAACCCGCACCAGCGACGAGATCGCCCAGGCGGTGAGTCAGCAGGCCGATGTGACGGCGACCCTCGATGAAGGGGTGCACCAGATCCACCAGCTGGCCAGCCACACCGCCGACAACAGCAGGCAGGCCCTCGATGGCATCACCCTGCTGGTAGAGCGGCTGCAGGATCTCTCGCGGCTGATCAACCAGTTCAGATATTGAAGCGACAGCGATCAAAAAAGCGCGTCACAAGACGCGCTTTTTTCGCTTTGCCTGACAGGAGAGTTATTCGCCCTGCTCGCTGGCGGCAAACTCCGGCACCTTGGCCATGGCATCCAGCACCACCTGAATATCCGCTCCCGGTTTGCAGGCGTTCTCGCTCAGGTGACGACGCCAGGCGCGGGCCCCCTGCATATTCTGGAACAACCCCAGCATGTGGCGGGTCATGTGGGAGAGGTAGTTGCCCTTGGCCAGCTCCTGCTCGATATAGGGCAGCATCATCCGCACCACCTCGTGGCGGCTCGGCACAGCGTTGTTCTGACCAAACACCAGATTATCCACCTGCGCCAGAATGTAGGGGTTCTGATAGGCTTCACGCCCCATCATGACGCCATCGACGTGTTGCAGGTGCTCAAGGGTCTGCTCCATGGAGGTGACACCGCCGTTGAGGGCGATGGTGAGCTCCGGGTAATCCTGCTTGACCCGATAGACGCGAGGGTAATCGAGGGGCGGGATCTCGCGGTTCTCCTTGGGGCTCAGGCCGCTCAGCCACGCCTTGCGGGCATGGACGATGAAGGTATCGCAACCAGCATCGCGCACCTGTTCGATAAAAGCCTGCAGAAATTCGTAGGAGTCCTGATCGTCGATGCCGATACGGGTCTTCACCGTCACCGGAATATCGACTACATCGCGCATCGCCTTGACGCAGTCTGCCACCAGCGCCGGTTCACCCATCAGGCAGGCACCAAAACGGCCGTTTTGCACCCGATCGGAGGGGCAGCCGACGTTGATGTTCACCTCGTCATAGCCGCGCTCCTCGGCCAACTTGGCACAGCGCGCCAGATCGGCCGGATTGCTGCCACCCAGCTGCAGGGAAATGGGGTGCTCCTGCTCGCTGTAACCCAGATAATCCCCCTTGCCGTGGATGATGGCGCCAGTGGTCACCATTTCGGTATAGAGCAAGGTCTGGCGGCTCATCAGTCGATGAAAGTAACGGCAATGCCGATCAGTCCAGTCCAGCATGGGGGCGATGGAAAAACGCTGCGCCTGCATAAAAATCATCCGGGTTGGCTAAAGAAAGGGGCGGATTTTATCACAACGTGAAGCAGCCCCAGAAAATGAATTTTGTCGCCGCGCCATGCGAGGCCCTGTGATAGTATCCGGCTAATAGAAAGGGTATCTGCGCGATCATGAATCAAGACCAACTTTTACAACGAGCCGAACGACTCTGTATACAGCGAGGGATCCGCTTCACCCCGACCCGACGTCAGGTATTTCGCCTGCTGGCGGCACACGGCAACGCCATCAGCGCCTATGATTTGTTGGCCCAGCTGCAACAAACCGAAGCCAATGCCAAGCCGCCAACCGTCTATCGGGCACTCGATTTTTTGCTCGAACAGGGCTTTGCTCACAAGGTGGAATCTCTCAACGCGTTTATCTTCTGCTGCCACTTCGATCACGCTCACCCGATGCAGTTGCTGATCTGCGACGAGTGCGGGGATGTGGTCGAGCTTCACGATACGGCGATCGATAGCGCGTTTTCCGAGCAGGCCCACTTGCATGGTTTTACTATTACCAATAAGACGATAGAGGCACATGGCCAATGTGCCCGTTGTACGCCCACTGTAGGAAGTCATCATGAAGGCTGATTTTGTAAATCCGTTCCTGCTATCCCTGCTCAATGTGCTCTCGACCATGGCACAGCTGGAACTCAAACCGGGCAAACCGAAACGCAAGATGGATGAGCTGGCGCGCGGCGACGTCTCCGGCCTGATTGGCATGGTCGGCCCGCAGACCCGTGGCTCCCTCTCAATCAGCTTCGAGAAGGGGCTGGCGCTGGAGATCATGCGCCGCATGCTGGGGGAAGCTCCCGCCAACATCAACGAAGAGGTGACCGACATGGTCGGTGAAATCACCAACATGGTGACCGGCGGTGCCAAGCGGATGCTGGGCGAGAAGGGCTACGAGTTTGACATGGCGACCCCCATCATCGTCTCCGGTCCCAACCACACCATTACCCACCGTGCCGATGGCACCAAGATCATGATGCCGTTCGAATCGGATTTCGGTCGCGCCACTATCGAAATCTGCTTCGAGTAACCCTATGTGGAAAGCATTGAAATGGATTTTCATCTGCTGGGCCCTGCTGTTGATCCTGTCGGACATTCAGATCAGCACCTCCCTCTACAAGTACGAAGATAACCGGGTGCTCATCAACTTCCCGCGCTGGGAAGCCAAGCAGCCCTGGGGCACCTTCGAGTGGCATGCCGGACGGGTAGAAACCCACTGGTATGGTCTGGATGGCAAACCCAAGCCGGCAGGCCCGCAAATCTGATCCGGTAACGGATCCGGCAGAAACAGAAGAGGCCAGCAGATGCTGGCCTCTTTGCTATCTCGTTGTTCCAGAATCAAGCCGCTTCGGCAGCCAGCTTACCGCTTGGTCGCATCAAGATGCCGATAATGCAGGCCAACAGAGTCGGCAGCAGCCAGGCAAGTCCCTTGTCGAACAGCGGCAGGAAGGCAAAGCCGTCCATCGCCATACCGGCAGCGCCCAGCCCATCGAGGCAACCAAACAGAAAGGCGACCGTCAGCACACCGCGAAACACCAGCCGTGGCTGGGCAAACCATCCCTTGAGGAAGGTCACCTGCACCAGCGCGATGGCAACCGGATAGATGGCCACCAGCACCGGGATGGAGAGGCCAATCAGCTCGCTCAGCCCCACATTAGCCACCACTGCACAGAGCGCCCCCAGCAGCATCACCCAGTTGCGATAGGCCCAGCCAGTCAGGCCATGGAAGTAGTCGGCACCGGCACAGAGCAGGCCGACCGCACTGGTAAAACAGGCCAGGGTGATGATGGCAGCCAGAATAAACTGACCCGGTTGACCAAACAGACTCAGGACGTAGGCATTAACGATGGCGCCGCCGTTGCTGATATCACTTGCGACCCCACCGGCGCTGTTGCCCAGCTGAAAGAGCGAGACATACACCGCCGACAGCCCAACTGCCGAGATCAAGCCTGCGATGGTCAGATATTTGAACTGGCTGCGATAATCCTCGATCCCCTTCTGGCGCAGCAACCCGATGATCAGGGCTCCAAACATCAGGGAGGCAAGGGTGTCCATGGTGTTGTACCCCTCCAGCATTCCTTTGGTCAGGGCTGCATCTATGTACTCACCGCTGGCATCTGGCATGGTGCCCTGCGGCGTCATAAAGACCCCGACCGCCAGAATAAGCAGCATCGCCATCAGGGCGGGAGTCAGGTACTTGCCGACCGCATCGAGCAGCTTGCCCCGATCGAGCGCCACCAGGATCACCAGCGCAAAGAAGCTCAGGGTGTAGATCAGCAGCCCCTCATGACCGGCATCGCCGAGCCAGGGCTTGAGCCCCATCTCGTAGGCGACCAGACCGGTGCGGGGAATGGCAAAGGCGGGCCCCATGATGATATAGATGGCGATGGCCAGCGCTGTCGCCGCTCCGGCGGGCAGATAGCGGGTCATTCCGGTCCAGCCACTCGCGCCGCCCCCCGAACTCCCCTTGGCCACCGCAATCAGGGTGATCAGCGGCAAGCCCACTGCCGTTAGCAAAAAGCCGCACATAGCGGCCAGCAGATGCTCACCAGCCATAAAACCGGCCAGCGGCGGAAAAATGATATTGCCAGCCCCCAGATAGAAGGCAAACGTCATAAACCCCAATCCGAATACGTCGGACAATTTCAATGATTTCGTCAAACTCAACCTCATCTGCCTTATCAGCTTGTTATTGATTGCACCCACTGCCTGGCAGATAACCGGTAACAATACCTCTCGCCCCCACACGGCCCGCAGACCGGATGAGGCGCACCACCTTTAGCATAAAGAAGAGGAGTTCGATCTCAATCACCAATTAATATCTTGAAACAATTTACTGCTGTGGAATTAATCGCCGAACAACTCGGCGCTCCATAAACAGGTGTCACACGTGGCGCATGGGAGGCAAGAAGAGGGGAACGGGTTATAGCGGCCAAATTCGGCTGCTCAGATGCTATCTGCATACGGTGACAATTACGGCCGCAAAGCGAGGTGAGAAGCGAGGCTCATAGAAAACAAAAGAGCCTGCACGGGGCAGGCTCTTGGCAATATCACATCGGGTGCGATCAGGCAGCTTCGGCAGCCATCTCGGTCGGACGCACCATCACGCCAACTACGCAGGCCAGCAGGGTCGGCATCAGCCAGGCGAGGCCCTTGTCGAACAGCGGCAGGAAGGCAAACGCATCCATCTTCATACCGGCAGCCCCCAGACCATCCAGGCAACCGAACAGGAAGGCAACCATCAACACGCCACGGAACACCAGACGGGGACGGCCGAAGTAACCCTTCAGGAAGGTGACCAGCACCAGCGCCACGGCAACCGGATAGATGGCAACCAGCACCGGAATGGAGAGGCTGATCAACTGGCTCAGGCCCACGTTGGCCACCACGGCACAGATAACGCCCAGCAACACCACCAGCTTCTTGTAAGCCATGCCGGTCAGATTGTGGAAGAAATCAGAGCAGGCAGAGATCAGACCGACTGCAGTGGTAAAGCACGCCAGAGTGATGATGGCCGCCAGAATGAACTGACCCGGCTGACCAAACAGGCTCAGTACGTAGGCGTTGACGATAGCGCCACCGTTGCTGACATCGGTCGCCACACCGGCCGCAGTGTTGCCCAGCTGGAACAGGGATACGTACACCACGCTCAGACCAACGGCAGAGATGAGGCCGGCAATGGCCAGATACTTGAACTGGCTCTTGTAATCGTTGATGCCTTTCTGGCGCAGCAGATCGACGATCAGAGCGCCAAACATCAGGGACGCCAGGGTGTCCATGGTGTTGTAGCCTTCCAGGATCCCTTTCACAAACGGGCTGTTCTGATAGTCACCGGACGCATCCGGCATGGAGCCTTGCGGTGCTACGAATACCCCGATAGCCAGAGTCAGCAGCAGCAGCATCAGTACCGGAGTCAGGTATTTGCCGATGGCGTCCATCAGCTTGCCCTGGTTCATGGAGACCAGAATGGCCACACCAAAGAAGATCACGGTATAGGCCGCCAGACCCGCTTGCCCCATGTCACCGATGAACGGCTTGAGGCCCATCTCGTAGGCAACCAGGCCGGTACGGGGCGCGGCAAAGGCCGGGCCTATGATGATATAGATGGCAACGGCCAGCGCAGTCGCAACACCGGCAGGCAGCAGCTTGGTCATGCCAGCCCAGCCGTTACCGGCTTTCGCCACGGCCAGAATGGTCACCAGAGGCAGGCCCACGGCAGTGACCAGGAAGCCAAACATCGCCAGGGAGAGGTGCTCACCAGCCATGTAACCGGCCAACGGCGGGAAAATGATGTTACCGGCGCCCAGGTAGAAGGCGAAGGTCATAAACCCTAATCCGAGTACATCGGACAATGTGAGTGATTTCGTCAAGTTCAACCTCGTCTGTCTTGTAAATTATTGCTTGTTATAGTTTTTATCGGTCGCTGACCGGGTGTGTTCAGGGGGTATAAAAAAAGAGCCCCGCATGTTTTTTCATCGCAACCAGTGGTTTTAGCTGGTCTGGAGCGGGCGCTCGATCTTGAACCAGCATAATGGCGTGAAAAAATAGTTCAAGACGAAATTTACATCTTCAAATAGAAGGGCTTGGTCAGTTGGATATATCTGTCGGAATAGGCCCCATCAGCAGAATGGATCACAATTTCACCCCTCTCACACCTGTTTAATCCTCTGCCAAGTAGCAATAAAACACGATTTGCCTCTTTACCCTCTCTGGTGATAACAGCTGTATAACAAATGCCATGCAGATCATAATTCGCCGAAATGCATAAAATTTCATCGGCCATCGCCGTCGGCAGCACCAGCGCCACCTGCCCGTTCGGGCTCAGCAAACGATTGCAGGCCGCCAGTAATGCGTGGCTGTCGAGGGCACCGGTATGGCGGGCCAACGCCCGCGCCGGATCGCTAAATGACTGGCCTGCCACGAAATAAGGAGGGTTGGAGACGACAAGATCGTAAGGGGCGGCCTGATAATCCTGAATGGCACTCTCTATGACGGTCACCCGATCGGCCCAGGGAGAAGCAGCCACATTCTCCCGCGCCTGACTGGCCGCATTAATATCCAGCTCGACCGCATCAAGACGGCAGTCAGATCTGCTGCGTTGGGCCAGCATCAGGGCGATCAGGCCGCTGCCGGTGCCGATATCGAGCACTCGACGCGCCTGTTCGACCGGCGCCCAGGCACCGAGCAAAATGCCATCGGTGCCCACCTTCATGGCGCAGCGATCGTGATTGATATGGAACTGTTTGAAGGTAAATCCGCGACTACGTCCCATCTGGCCCCCGTCATCTGCAAAAATGGTGGGCGATTATAGCGGCTAAGACACACTCACCAATAGGAGCCGACGAGATAATCGCCTATAATCTGCCGTTTCCTTAATGACCGAGTATTGCCATGAGCCAGTCCTTTGATGATTTCGACCTGCACCCAGCCCTCAACCGGGCCTTGGCCGAGATGGGATTCACCCGCCCCACCACCATCCAGCAGATGGTGCTGGAGCCAGCCCTGGACGGCCGCGATATTCTGGCATCCGCACCGACCGGTACCGGCAAGACCGCCTCTTTCCTGCTGCCGGCACTCCAGCACCTGCTGGACTTCCCGCGCCGCAAGCCGGGCCCCTGCCGCATGCTGATCCTGACCCCGACCCGTGAGCTGGCGCTGCAGGTGACCGCCCACGCCAAGGCGCTGGCGGCTCACACCAACCTCAGCATCGAGACCATCATCGGCGGCGTCAGCCATGAAGAGCAGTTGCCTGCTCTGACCAAGACCACCGACATCGTGGTCGCCACCCCGGGCCGTCTGCTCGAGTACATCGAGAAAGAGGAGTTCGAGAGCCACGACATCGAAGTGCTGGTGCTGGATGAAGCGGACCGCATGCTGGACATGGGCTTTATCAAGGATGTGAACCGCATCGTGGCCGAAGCGCGCTACCGCAAGCACACCATGCTCTTCTCCGCCACCCTGGAAGGGGCCGGCCTTGAGAAGTTCGCCAACGAGATCCTCAAGGATCCGGTGGAGCTGCACGCCGAGCCGCCCCGCAGCGAACGTCGCCCCATCACCCAGTGGATCCATCTGGCTGATGACGCCGCCCACAAGCTGGCGCTGCTGACCCATATACTGAAAGATCCGGAAACCCAGAAAGCCATCATCTTCGTCAAGACCCGCGAGCGTCTGGCGGAGCTCTCCGGCCAGCTGCAGGCTGCAGGTATCTCCTGCGCCTGGATCCGTGGCGAGATGGAGCAGAGCAAGCGTATCGAGTCGATCCGCAAGTTCCACGAAGGGGAAGTGCCCTTCCTGATCGCCACCGACGTCGCCGCCCGCGGCATCGACCTGCCGAACGTCAGCCATGTCATCAACTACGACATGCCCTACGGCGCCGATGTCTACGTCCACCGGATTGGCCGTACCGGCCGCGCCGGCAACCGTGGCTGTGCCATTAGTCTGGTAGAAGCCCACGACATGGCGATGGTCGCCAAGATCGAACGCTACACCGAGGAGCGCCTCAAACGCCGGGTAATCGACGAGCTGCGCCCGAAACACAAGGAAGCGCGGGTACCGGTGAAGAAGAAAAAGCCGGTCGACAAGAAGAAGTCCGCCAAGAAGAAAAAGAAGAAGTGATCGCCGAGCGATAAAGAGAAGGGCCATCCCGCGGGATGGCCCTTCTGCATTCTGAATCACTCTGACGAGTGGTTATACCGCCACTCTGCGCATTCCCATATGGGGGATATCATCTTCGAGATAGCCCTCCCCTTCCGCCACAAAACCGTGTTGGCTGTAGAAGCCTTGCAGATGAGCCTGTGCCCCCAGCCAGATGCTGTGAGTCGGCCAGCGCGCCTCACACGCCTCGACCGCCTCGCCGATCAGCTTATGACCAAAACCACCGCCGCGCGCCTTGGGTGAGGTCACCACCCGACCGATGGCGGCACCGCTCTCATCGCCGATGCCGGGCGCCATGATCCGCGCGTAAGCAGCAAGCTGGTCGCCCTGATAGCCGAGCAGGTGCCAGACCCCCTCGCGGCGATCGAGCCCGTCCAGATCCTGAAAGGGGCAGGTCTGCTCCACCACGAACACCTCGGCCCGCAGCGCCAGCAACTCATACAACTCGTCAGTGGTCAGTTCAGACCAGGGTTTCAGGATCCAGTTCATCGGCAACTCCTTATCAGTTCGGCCTGCCAGCATAATCGTGGCGCCAGCGCCCTGCATTAACCTTTGTTAAGTTCAGTGCCTGTAACGAGTTATTCAGCCCCAGAAAACTCTTCGATGAGATCAAGTCTCTGGTTCATCCAAATTGCAACAATATTGTTCGCAGCAATTGTGGCAGCCGATGCCTGCATTCCCTTCTCATCCTGCAACCACATCTTGGTGATCTGGCGAACAGTAGGAAGAGCCTTAATCACAGCGTCACGTTCTATGGCCGGCCAAGATTTCTCATCCCAGTTGCTGAGGCGCGGCTCGACTGGTTGGGTTGACATGAACTTCTGCTCTATTTCCATAAAATCCTGCGGAGCAATATTGACGTGCAACTCATTGATCGTCCAACTGGCATAGTATCCATGCACGATCGTGCCAAAATTCGGGGACACTCGCCCCATCTGGACCTCCAGTGTCTGCCACAGCCGTTTCCATGCGGGTTGATTGAACAAATTCTTCGGCACTGTGCAATAGGGCACTTGACTGTCACGACTGGAACCCCAGAACCCGCCAAATGCCTCATACGCAGGCCAACCGACCCGCTTAAAAATAAAACAGTGCATCTGTGATTCATTTCTGGAGGCATCTTCGAGGGCTAAACGTAGCAGAATGAGCGCAGCCTTAGCCTTTGTGGTAGCCGCATCGTAACCATTGTCTGATGCCATAAGAGCGACAGATTTGTCGCTGAAATTAGCCAACGCTTGTTCATAGCGGGCTTGAGCCAGTTCATCACTCACCTTGCTAGTTGGCTCAAACTGATTGAGATAGACCAACCAGGCTGATGCTTCTGCTGTGCTGTAGTCCTTTAATTTGGTCGCGGCGACAGCAGGGTTGCTAGGAATTGAACTCACAACCTTGGCAAACTCTTGCTCTTGAAGTGACAGACGCTCATCAAGCGCTTTGAGCCGTTCAGTCATACTATTTTTCAGACAATGCACCAGCATTGATGACTGTTCACTACAGCTATTACGCTGTTTCAACCACTGTCGCTGTTCAGTGCGCAGCACACTCCGTTTAGCTAACGGGGCTCTTTTGATCAGATATCGATATGATTCAGCAAGTTGTTCATCCAGAACACCAAGTCCATGGTTATGACAAATTTCTCGCTCTATTACTGTGCCAGCAACTGAGCAGTCAAATGAAGCAGAGTAAGCCGCCGAAATACTGCCAAAAAGCGTTAAAACTAACTGACCCACGGTTAATGACCATCTCATGGGTAAATTCCGCATTCCGTTGAAAATACTACACATGGTAATTTTGAACTCAAATGAGAACAACACTAACGTAAGACTATGAACCTCAGCCTTTATTAAACAAAACGCAACCTTTTGCGAATGCGGCTCAGGCTGATGGGTGTGATACCGAGATAGGCGGCGATCTGGTGGTCAGGCACTCTGGCATCAAGTGCGGGAAAGCTGTCCAGAAAGTGCTGATAGCGTGCCTGCGGGCTGCCGGTCAGCAGCAACTGCTCCTTCTCCTCCTTGATGCGCAGCTGCACCTCCAGCAGGTGCTGATACCAGCGCGGCCAGCCGGGCAGCTGGCGTAAGTCGGCCAACTGGAACAGCTGCAGACGACAGGGCTCCAGCGCCTCCACACTGTAGCGGGCAGGCTCGCCACTGAGCAGGTGGTGGAAGTCGAGAAACTCGTCCCCCTCCCAGTAGAACTCCTTGATGTACTCGCGGCCATCCTCCAGCACCAGCTTGGCCCGCAGCAGCCCCTGCTCCACCCTGACCAGCAGATCCGGGCTGTCACCGGCGTGCCAGAGGCAGCTTTTCGGGCTGAGGGTCAGCGGGCGGGCAAAAGAGAGGAGGCGCGCGGCCTCCTCTTTATCTGCGACCTGCGCCCAATCGAAGGGGGGTCTGTCAGTCAGCATGATCAAGCGCGGCGCTGACGCACAGCTTCAAACAGGCAGACACCGGTTGCCACCGAGACGTTGAGGCTGGATACCGCCCCCGCCATCGGGATACTCACCAGCTCATCGCAGTGCTCGCGGGTCAGACGGCGCATCCCCTTGCCTTCAGCCCCCATCACCAGCGCCATCGGGCCGGTCAGTTTGGCCTGATAGAGGTCGTGATCGGCCTCGCCAGCGGTGCCGACAATCCAGACGCCGCGCTCCTGCAATTCGCGCAGGGTACGGGCCAGGTTGGTGACCTGAATGAGCGGCACCACTTCGGCCGCGCCACAGGCAACCTTGCGCACGATCGGGGTCAGGCCGGTGGCCTTGTCCCGCGGCACGATCACCGCATGAGCCCCGGCAGCATCGGCGCTGCGCAGGCAGGCGCCGAGGTTGTGCGGGTCGGTCACGCCATCCAGCACCAGCAGGAAGGGCTGGCTCTGTTGTGCCGCTAACTCGTCCAGCAAGCTGGCCAGATCGTGCTCGGCGAGCTTCGGCGCCTCTTTCACCCGGGCCATGATGCCCTGGTGATTGTTGCCTTCCGCTTTGTCATCAAGGGTCTTGCGGTTCACGCTCTGCACCTTGAGGCCGAGGGACTCCAGCTCGGTCAGCAGGGGTTGCAGCCGGTCATCATCCCGCCCCTTCAGCGCCCATACCTCGATGAAACGCTCCGGGGTGCGCTCCAGCAGCGCGGATACAGCGTGAATGCCGTAGATCAGTTCAGTACTCATTTAGTGCTCTTGGCCTTATCGCGAGCCTTTTTGCTCGGTCGTCTGTTGCTCGGTTTGGCACGGCCACCCTTGTCGGATTTGCCGTGATCCTTGCCCTCTTTACGTTTTTCGTGGCGCTGGGCGCTCTTGGCCTTCTCTTTCTTGATCTCGGCCTGCTTGCGCGCCATCTCTTTGGCGTTCTTGCCGGTGGCCTTGAGCGGCTCTTCGACCATCACGAAGTCGATCTTGCGATCGTCCAGGTTCACGCCCATCACCTTGACCCGCACCTTGTCACCCAGACGGTAGCGACGGCGGAAGTTCTCGCCGATCAGCTGCATGTGCAGGGGATCAAACTGGTAGTAGTCGTTGGTGAGGGTGCTGACGTGCACCAGACCATCGATGTGGATCTCGGCCAGACGCACGAAGAAGCCAAAGCCGGTGACGCTGGCGATGACGCCGTCGAACTCGTCACCCACGTGATCCAGCATGTACTCGCACTTGAGCCAGTCGGCCACATCGCGGGTCGCATCGTCGGCACGGCGCTCGGTCATGGAGCAGTGCTCGCCCATCGGGTCCACTTCTTCCAGCTGGTAGTGATAACCACCGCTCGGGGTCCACTTGTGGCGCAGGTTGCCCTGTTGCTCCTTGGCTGTCTGATACTTGATCGCCCGGTGCAGGATCAGGTCGGGATAGCGACGGATTGGCGAGGTGAAGTGGGCGTAGGACTTCAACGCCAGACCGAAGTGACCGATGTTGTCAGCCTGATAGATGGCCTGACGCATGGAGCGCAGCAGCATGGTGGAGAGCAGCTCCGCATCCGGGCGCCCTTCAAACTTGGCTGCCAGCTCGGCAAAGTCTTTCGGCTCGGGCTCGAGACCGCCTTTGAGCTCCAGACCCAGTTCGGCCAGGAAATCGCGGAAACCGGTCAGACGCTCTTCGCCCGGACGGTCGTGGACCCGGAACAGGGCGGCGGCTTCGTTCTTCTCGATATAACGAGCAGCAGCCACGTTCGCCTGGATCATGCACTCTTCGATGATCTTGTGGGCGTCGTTACGCACCAGCGGCACGATGCGGTCGATCTTGCGCTGGGCGTTGAAGATGAAGCGGGTCTCCTCGCTCTCGAACTCCACCGCACCGCGCTGGTGACGGGCATGCTTGAGCGCCTTGTAGAGGTTGTTGAGCTCCTCAATATGGCCCACCAGCGGATCATACTGCTGGCGCAGCTTGGGATCGCCATCGAGGATCGCGGCAACCTTGGTGTAGGTCAGACGGGCGTGAGAGTTCATTACCGCTTCGTAGAACTTGTAGCCGGACATGCGACCAGCGGCGGAGATGGTCATCTCGCACACCATGCAGAGGCGGTCTACTTGCGGGTTCAGGGAACACAAGCCGTTGGAGAGCACCTCCGGCAGCATGGGCACCACGAACTCGGGGAAGTAAACGGAGTTGCCACGCTGATACGCTTCGGTATCGAGAGCGGTGCCCGGCTTCACGTAGGCGGAAACGTCCGCAATGGCAACCCACAGACGCCAGCCGCCACCACGCTTGGCTTCACAGAAGACGGCGTCATCGAAGTCACGGGCGTCTTCTCCGTCGATGGTGACCAGCGGCAGGGCGCGCAGGTCTATGCGGCCCTCTTTGGCTTTCTCCGGCACCTGCTCGCCGAGACCGGCAACCTCTTTGGTCACCTCTTCCGGCCAGGTGTGCGGGATACCGTGGGTACGCAGGGCAATTTCGATCTCCATGCCCGGCGCCATGTTCTCGCCCAGCACTTCCAGTACGGTGCCGACGGCATTGATGCGGGAGGTGGCGCGTTGATTGATGCGCACAACTACGACCTGGCTCTGGCGAGCCCCTTTGTTCTCCCCTTCCGGGATGATGATGTCCTGGCCGATACGGCTGTCATCCGGCACCACGAAACCAACGCCATTCTCGACGAAGTAACGGCCGACAATGTCTGCCTCACGGGACTTGAGCAGGCGCACCAGACGCGCTTCCTGACGACCCTTGCGGTCGATCTCGGTCGGCTGCACCAGCACGTAATCGCCATGCATCAGGCGTTGCATCTCTCGGTTGTTCAGATACAGATCCGGACCACCACCTTCCGGACGCAGAAAACCGAAGCCATCCTTGTGGCCGATTACATAACCTTTGACCAGATTCAGGCGATCCGGCAGGGCATAACATTGGTTGCGAGTGAATACCAGTTGTCCATCACGCTCCATGGCGCGCAGACGACGACGCAAGGCTTCCAACGGCTCTTCATCTTTCAGCTTGAGGACCTTGGCCAACTCTTCACGGGACATGGGCTTTTCATGGCCCTTGATGAGTTCCAGGATCAACTCGCGACTGGCGATGGGGTTATCGTATTTTTCGGCCTCGCGTTCGAGGAAAGGATCTTTTTGAGACATAAGCAGGCCTTAGGGTAGGTGGTAACGGTGCCATTATATCGGAGGGGGGGGCGAATGGCATCCATCGGCTGCCTTTTGGCCAATCTCTCTGTCATACTATCTTCAGTTCGCTGGCATGATGAGACACAGAACTCATGAGTAAGGACACATTTGCCCAATCCGCCGCCTATCTCAAACAGGCGGTGCCCTTGATGATCAAGTACCAGATCCCCACGACGCCGGACAATTACCACCTGTGGTACAACTATGTCTCGGCCAGCATGCCCGAGCTCAACCAGGCGATTGATCAGGCAGTAAAAATGCAAGGAACCTGCTCGCTCACCACCTGCGAGCGACTCTATCACCAGTATCTGGCCGCTCAGGACGAGAAGCAGATGGAGGCGATGAAACTGAGCCTCGCCGCCATGGCCAATGAGCTCGGCCACTCCATGCAGGACGCCATCTCCGATACCGGCATGTTTCAGGAGATGCTCGACAAGAGTTTTGACAAGCTCAGCCGCATTGATGACGAGGGCTTCAGCCTGGAAGACACCATGGGGATCCTGCGGGAGCTGGTGCGCGAATCGAGGGATGTGCGCATGTCCACCATGCACTTTCGCAACCAGCTCAGCAATGCGGAGAAAGAGATCAAAGAGCTGCGGGCCGCGCTCAACGAGACGCGCAAGCTGGCCAACGAGGATGCCCTCACCAACCTGCTCAACCGCCGCGCCTTCGATCTGGAGCTGGAGGGGTTGATCCGCAGCCAGCACCCCTTCTCGCTGATCCTCGCCGATATCGATCGCTTCAAGAACTTCAACGACGAATATGGTCACCTGCTCGGCGATCAGGTGCTGCGCGCCTTCAGCAAACGGCTGCGCGATGCCTGCAAGGAGGGGGTCACCGCCTATCGGCTGGGTGGGGAGGAGTTCGCCATGCTGGTCCCCCATCGCTCGCTGGCGCTGGCCAGACAGATGGCGGAGAGCATGCGCCGCGCCATCGAGCGGATGTCGATTCTGGATCGCAAATCGGGCCGCCGCATTGACCACATCACAGCCTCGTTTGGCGTGGGTGAGTTCAACGGTCAGGAGAGTGCAGACTGTCTGGTCGAACGTACCGACAAGCTGCTCTACAAGGCCAAGGAGCTGGGGCGCAACCGGGTGATGCCGCTCCCTTCCTGATTTAGTCCCCTGCCCGACCGCAATGCCAATGTAAAAAGCCAGTCAGATCAACTGACTGGCTTTTTGGTCTCTCCTGCTCCGACAGGGGCTGTTCATTCCAGCCCTAGTGGAACGCTGCTCAGTGTGAAGGATTACTCCTGCACCTCGCTGACACCTTCGACTTTCACATCAACACGACGATCCGGAGCCAGGCAGACGATCAGCTCACGCTTGGACTTGCTGACGCAGCTATCGCCGGTAACCGGTGAGGATTTACCACGCCCTTCCACATTGATCTTGGCGGCCGGAATCCCTTTACCAACCAGATAGTTGGCAACGGTCTGGGCACGCTGTTCGGAGAGTTTCTGGTTGTAGGCATCGGAACCGATACGGTCGGTGTGCCCAATTACGGTTGCCACGCCATCTTTGGGCCGTGCTTCTTCAATCTGGCTATAGAGGCTATCCAGTGCCTGGCTGGCCTCTGGCTTGAGGGTCGCCTTGTTGAAGTCAAACAGCACATCGGAGCTCAGGGTGAACTGCTTCTCAACCATCACAGGTGCAGGAGCAGGTTCCGGAGCCGGAGCGGGCGCCACAGGGGCAACCTGACCAAAGCGATAAACCGCTGCCAGCGAGAGCAGGCCGTTATCCATTCGCAGACCGGTATCATCACGGCTGCCATACGGGGTGGTGTACTGATACTCCAGGCGAGCGGCCCAGTCGAGATTGAACGCATACTCGGCACCCAGTGCACCGACCATGACAAAGCGGCTGTCATCTTTGTAGACATCGCTCTTGGTATCAGCCCAGCCATAACCGCCACCGACACGACCATACAGATCCAGATTATCGGTAACCGGGAAACCCAGTTTCAGGGTCAGTTGAGCCAGCTGTGCAGTCACCTCATCGCTAAAAGCTGCACCGCTCTTCACTGCGTCGTATTTATATTTGCCCAGGTAGTCGTAACCCAGCTCCAGTCCCAGATTCTTGTTGATCTGATAACCGCCAAACACGCCTGCACCCAAGGCATCGTTGGTCTCATTGCCAAGGGTCAGGGCATTGCTTTCATCAATGCCGTAGAAGTTGGACCAACCCAGTTTGGCACCGCCATACCAGGTGTTGTCCTGACCGGCAGCCTGGGCATTGGCCGCCAGCAAGCCGGTAACCAGCAAGGTAATCAAGGATTTTTTCATGTTTGAGCCTCTGCAACTTTATGTAGGAGGAGGTTGATTGATATCACCTCGTCTTATAGGTGCAACCACCCAAAAGCGATCGCAGCATATCAACGTTAGCCTATTTTCAAGTCACTGATATCAATTAACAAAAAACACTCTAACGCAACCACGTTACAAAAACAGCAACAAACGTTTGTTATTTGAACTGGATATGACGCAAAAAGACGCACAGATGAGGGCTGAAAGGGAAAAAAGGCCAGCAACATGCTGGCCCGAAGCGATATCAGTGACGAACAAACTCGTAGTGCTGATCGATAAAGTCAGCAACACGCTGGCTTAGTACCTTGTGCACCGTCCTGGTCGGATGCACCTGATCCCAGAACATATGCTCATCGCAGTTGAGAGTCGCTGCTCGCCCTTTTGCCTGCCCGCTCACCACCGCCTGCGCCAGGATCGGGTTACCGGCAATAGCCACTCTTTCGGAGACACTCAAAGCCGGGGTCGCAGCCACCTCGGCGGCGCTGCCGGAGAACGGCTTCCATGTATAGCCACCACCGTAGCAGGCGTGTTCTGTGTCACTCAGCCCGAACGGCTGAGGATCGCGCATCATCTCGTCAAACTGCTTGTCCACTTCGAACAGCTTCACGATGCCAAGGGGAGCCAGCTCTCGAGTGAGGTTCTGCAACTTCTGGTTGTGGTAACTGGCCACATGGCGCACCTTCTCCACCACCTTCATGCTGCGGGCTGACGGGGTCTGCCCCAGATCCGGGATGTTGAACAGCAGGATCTGCTGCGCACCGTTGAGCACCAACCGGTTGGATGCCAGCCGGATGGTATCGATCACCCGATCCGCATCCCGCTCGGTGTTCCAGCCATAGGCCAGATAGTCGTTGGCACCGACCCAGATCACCACCAGATCATCGGGGCGGAACTTGTCCTTTTTCAGGAACTGATCGATCTCGTAATCGAGATTGTTGATCACCTGATATTTGGGATCCCAGGACCAGAAACCGAGCCAGCCATTCAGAGCCCCCAGATGGTTATAGGCCACCGCGGTTGCACCGCCTTCCGCCTCGTTGGCCACGACCAGACCGGGGAAACGCTCGTCACCCAACTGCTCCAGCCACACTGGTCCGTTGCTGAAACGCCCGTTGAAGTAAGGTGGGCTGGAGGGGAGATACCCCCGCATCTTCTTGTACATCTTGCCGGTGTCGGAGAGGCTGTCACCAAACATCACAACCCGGGAAAAAGGTTGGCGTCCCTCTGCCGCTTGCGCGGTCAATGCCATTAACCCCAATAAACAAACAAGCCATTTTTTCATATTGTTATGCTCTTCGATTAAGCAGGTGAGACCTGCGGACTTCTCCTCGAGTGGCGACAGGCATGGGAAGAGTCTGCTGCCACTGACTTCTGGTGAAGACGACAGATTACAGTTCCAGATGAAATCACACATGTTCCGCCACCGATGAAATCGCTTGCGCTCACAAAACAGACAATCACACCAGCCTATTTCTTTCACGCTTGTTTCACGCCCCCCCCGGCACAATGCCCCCATACCAACGACAGGAGTATGAAATGAACAAGGCAAGCGCAAGCGTAATCGGACTGTTGACCCTGATGTCTGTCTCCTCTTTTGCCATGGCGGCCTATACCGGCCCGCAGGAGCAGAACAAGGTTTCCGTTGCTCAACTGAAAGATCTGGCCGATGACAGCTGGGCCACCCTGGAAGGGAAACTGGTCAAGCACCTGGGCGGCGAGAACTATCTGTTCCGCGACGCCAGCGGTGAGGTGGAGGTCGAAGTGGATCAGGATGTGTGGCGTGGCACCGAAGTGGGCCCGGATGATCAGATCCGCATCCGTGGTGAAGTGGACCACAGCTGGAACAAAACCGAAGTGGAAGTGAAAACCCTGGAGAAAGTGGGCGCGGCCCCGCAGACCAAGGGCGGCTTTATCGCCAAATAAGGCCACTTCAACGACGAACTGGCCAGACGTTAAAAGGGCGCTTGATATCAAGCGCCCTTTTGCATGGTTAACCCAGCGTCACCGCTTAACCGGCCCGACTGGCAAAGGCTCTCTTGAACCCCTTCTCGGCCTGATTGACCTTGTAGAGGTAACGGCGCGCCTCCTCTTTGGGATGCTGCTCGGTCAACACCTGATAGACCGCCTCGGGGGAGAGCCGGTTGATCCGGCCCGGCGCCGCCTTGCGATCGCTGGAGAAGGTATTGAGCACCCCGCCAGCACCACCGTTATAGGCGGAGATCACCGCATAGCGACGGGAGCGCGGATCCTGAATATCCGCCAGATAGACGGTCTGCAACAGGTGCAGATAGGCGGTACCAACATCGATGTTGTAGGCCGGGTTGAACAGCTCCTCCCGGGTCGGCTGGCCGTTCTTGCCCTTGACCCGAACATAGACGTCACGACCGGCGGTAGCCGGGATCACCTGCATCAGGCCATAAGCGTTGGCATGGCTCACCGCATAGGGGTTGAAGCTGCTCTCGGTCTTGATCACCGCATAGATCAGGCTCTCCGGCACGCCGTATTTGCGCGACGCTTCCCGGATGATCCCCGCATACTTGTAGCCCCGTCGATCTTCATGGTTGGCCACCATGGGAATATCGACGAAGAAGATGGTGCGAATCCCCAAAGTGCGCTTCTTCATCGCCGTGTTGAGCAGGTAATCGGCATAACGCTCGGCGCGCCAGGAGGCGCGGATTGGCTGGCGCTGGTTGTCCAGCACCTGACCGTAGAGGAAAGGCTCGCCACCAGTCAGAATTTCCCGGTCGGAGTAAAGATCCACTTCGGCCGGATCGTCCGGCGTCAGCAGGGTCTCGATGATGGCGCGACGCAGGTGAGCGCGGGGATCGATGCCCGAGACCGTCTCCACCATGATGTGGCCGCTGGAGAAGTCGATGTGGGCCCGGCTCTTGTACTGATCCGTGTATTTTACGTAGTCAAACTTGCCCGCAAACAGCGCCTCCCGCCCCCATATCTCGTTCACGTTATGGGAGAGCGCGCTGATCATGTGTTCAAAACCGCGGATGTCCTTGCCGTTGACCAGATCGTCATCCTCACTCCCGCTGGGCTTGGGGGAGGATGAGCAGGCAGAGAGAAACAGCAGGGTGCACAGCAGCCAAAAAATTCGGCCCATAGGATCCTCAAACCGGGCAGCAGAGCTGCCCATCATTCATTTGCTGCGACTTCAGGAGCGGTCACGCCAGTGTGGCGCCATTTCCGCACCTGTTCACACGTACAACAGCCGGAGAGCTTACTGGGCAGGCGGGGTGTAACCTTCGATCTGCACTTCACCTGCATCAAACAGGTAGCTGACCATCTCTTTTTCCAGCAGTTGGCGATGCTCAAGATTCATCATGTTGAGCTTTTTCTCGTTGATCAGCATCACCTGCTTCTTCTGCCACTCGGCCCAGGCTTCCTTGCTGATGTTGTCAAAAATCCGCTTGCCGAGCTCACCGGGATAGAGTTGGAAATCCAGACCCGGGCCCTCTTTTTTCAGGCGTTGGCAAAATACAGTACGGCTCATGTTGACCTCTATGGTTGTAACTCTGGATAGGCGAGCAGACGGGCCGTGGCGGCCGCCAGCCCCACCTCGGCAGGATGGCGTAAGTTATACCAGAGTCGGTTATCTGCTTCCATGAGCCGCAGCGGCTGCGCCTCATCAATGTCAATCAGCAACGGCTGAATATCGAGATGGAAGTGGCTGAAGGTATGGCGAAAACCGGCCAGTTCACGATAACGGTGATGGCTCAGGCCGAGGGACGCCAGCAGACCATCCACCTCCGCCAGCGAGGCCACCTGCGGGAAGCAGTAGAGCCCGCCCCAGATCCCCTGCGGCTGCCGCTTCTCCAGCAGCAGCTCATCGCCGTGACGGATCAGCAGCATGACGCCGTCACGGGCCGGAATGCTCTTCTTGGGCTTGCTGTTGGGATAAGCGGTAGGCTTGCCTTGCGACAGCCCCTGGCAATCGGCCCGCACCGGACAGCGATCACAGGCAGGCTTGCTGCGGGTGCAGATTGTCGCCCCGATATCCATCATCGCCTGATTGTATTGCGCCACCCCCAGCTTGGGGGTGAGCCGGATGGCGATCTCCCACAGCTCGTTCTCCACCTGTTTTTGACCGGGCCAGCCCGGCAGCGCCAGCCAGCGGGTGAGTACCCGCTTCACGTTGCCATCAAGGATGGCGTGGGGCTGACCCAGAGAGAGCGACAGCACGGCCCCGGCGGTTGAGCGGCCAATCCCCGGCAGCGCCATCACCTCGTCAAAGCGCTCGGGAAAGAGACCATGGTGGTGATCGCGGATCTGCTGAGCCGCCTTGTGCAGGTTGCGGGCCCGGGCGTAGTAGCCAAGCCCGGTCCAGTGGTGCAGCACCTCGTCGACAGGGGCATCGGCCAGCGCCACCACATCGGGGAAGCGCGCCATAAAACGCTGGTAGTAGGGGATGACTGTGGCGACCTGGGTCTGCTGCAGCATGATCTCCGAGACCCAGACCCGGTAAGGGGTCTTCTCCTGCTGCCAGGGCAGGGTTTTGCGGCCATGAAGCTCGTACCACTCCAGAACCCGGCTTGCGAAGGTTGATTGATTCACGTTGTTCTCATGTCGTTGATATAAGGGGAACTCTGCGGTTCCTTCGGCTCATCTGGCCTGAGCGGGCATACAGTCAACCCGCAGCACAGCGCCAGCTGTCTGGTGCGGCAGCGTAAGGCCTCGTCACGCCCAAGTCAAAGCCGCGCTGACTGACGCTGCGGGCAGGTGGTGGCCAGGCAGCAAAGCGGTAACAAAGACGATATACTCGGCCCCACGATTGATGACGGGAGAGACGGTTTGCAGACTTATCTGGTTGGGGGCGCAGTGCGGGATCGCCTGCTGGGATTGCCGCAGGGCGACAGGGATCATCTGGTGGTCGGCGCCACCGTGGAGCAGATGCTGGCGTTGGGTTTTACCCAGGTCGGTCGCGACTTTCCGGTATTTCTTCACCCCAAAACCCAGCAGGAGTATGCCCTCGCCCGTACCGAACGCAAACAGGGTCAGGGCTACATCGGCTTTGTCTGCCACGCCGCCCCCGATGTGACCCTGGAGCAGGATCTGCTGCGCCGGGATCTCACCATCAACGCCATCGCCGAGGATGATCAGGGCCAGCTCCACGATCCCTACGGCGGCATCGAGGATTTGGAAAAACGGCTGCTGCGCCACGTTTCCCCTGCCTTTGCCGAAGATCCGCTGCGTATCCTGCGGGTCGCCCGCTTCGCCGCCCGCTTCCACGCTCAGGGCTTTACCATAGCGCCGGAAACTCTCGCCCTGATGAGCGAGATGACGGCCGCTGGCGAGCTGGCCCACCTCACGCCGGAGCGGGTCTGGAAGGAGCTGGAAAAAGTGCTGCTGGGGCCGACCCCGCAGATCTTTATCGAGGTGCTGCGCCAGTGCGGCGCCCTGAAGGCGCTGTTCCCAGAGATTGATGCGCTGTTTGGCGTCCCCGCCCCGGCCAAGTGGCACCCGGAGATCGACACCGGCATCCACACCCTGATGGTGCTGGAGCAGGCGTGCCGGATCTCCCCGGAATTGACCGTCCGCTTTGCTGCCCTCTGCCACGACCTTGGCAAGGGAGTGACCCCCCAGGAGTTCTGGCCAAGCCATCACGGTCACGGCCAGAAGGGGCTGCCGCTTATTCGCGCACTGTGCGAGCGGTTCCGGGTTCCCAACGAGTGCCGGGATCTGGCGCTGCTGGTGAGCGATCTGCATACCCACATCCATATCGCCTTTGAGCTCAAGCCAGCCACCCTGCTCAAGGTGTTCGACAAGGCCGATGCCTGGCGCCGCCCCGAGCGCTTTGCCCAGCTGCTGGATGCCTGCCGCGCCGACTTCCATGGCCGCACCGGTTTCGAGGAGCGGGTCTACGCCGAGCCGGACTATGTGGCCGAAGCGCTGGCTGCCGCCCAGGCGGTACCGGTGAAAGAGATAGTGGCGGCCGGTTTCAAAGGGGAAGAGATCAAGGAGCAGCTCGCCAAAAAGCGCACCGATGCCATCAGCCGCATCAAGGATGAGTGGACCTTTATCGAGGAGTAACCTCGGCCCCATAACAGACGGCCGCCCTGATGATGAGCTCCGCAAGGAGAACATCGCCAGGGCGGCCGTTTTGCATCCAGATTGATATGTGAGGGGGCGCCAACCCCTGCTGGTGCCGTTATGCCGGACCAATTCGCTCCATCAGGCTCATATGGGATGAGCCATCGTGGCGCTTGAGGTTCTGACGATACTCGAACTGGCGCTGGCTCTCCTGCTTGAGCCCCAGCATCAGCGAATAGCACATCGCCAACATGATCACCGAGAAGGGCAGCGCGGCTATGATGCTGGCCGCCTGCAAGGCCGCCAGGCCGCCGGAAACCAACAGGATGGCGGCAACCAATCCCTGCCCCAGACCCCATACGGCGCGGTGCAGCACCGGCGGCTCCTGATCACCGATGGAGAGCAGGGTGGTGATGACCAGCGTGCCCGAGTCACTGGAGGTGATGAAGTAGGTGCAGATGAGCAGGGTCAGCACAGCCTTGGCGATCCAGCCGAAGGTATCCCAGTGCAGCAGCTCGACCGTCTTGTAGAGCGCCAGCGTCACATCCTGATTGACCGCTGCCACCACACCGCCACCACCAAACAGCTCCAGATTCATCGCCGTACCGCCAAACACGGTGAGCCAGAACATGCCGAGCAGCGAGGGCACCAGCAGTACGCCGAGCACAAACTCGCGAATGGTGCGCCCCTTGGAGATGCGGGCGATAAACATGCCGACAAACGGCGCCCAGGCAATCCACCAGCCCCAGTAAAACGCCGTCCAGCTCGACTGCCAGGTCGAGGTGCCGTTGGCCTCGGTGTTGGTCCAGAAGCTCAGTTTGACGATGTTCTGCAGGTAATCACCGATATTCTGTACATAGGCGTTGAGGATATAGGTGGTCGGCCCCAGCACCAGAAAGAGCGCGAGCACGAAGACACTCAGCCAGATATTGAGCTCGGAGAGGATCTTCACTCCGCGCCCGACCCCGGAAACCGCCGACAGGGTGGCGATCAGGCTGATGCCACCAATCAGCCAGAGCTGGTTGGACTGCGATACGTCCATACCGAACATCTGGTTGAGGCCGGTATTCATCTGGGAGACACCCAGTCCAAGGGAAGTCGCCACTCCGAAGACGGTGCCGAACACCGCCAGCACATCGGCCGCATGGCCCCAGAAACCGTAAATCCGCTCACCGAGGATGGGGTAAAGCACGGAGCGGATCGCCAGCGGCAACTTGCGACGATAACTGAAAAAGGCCAGCGACAGGCCAACGATCACATAGATGGCCCAAGGGTGCAGGCCCCAATGGAAAAAGGTGAGGCGCATGGCGATCTGGGCCGCTTCCGGGGTCATCCCTTCGGTAATGAACGGATTGCCCTGCAGATGGTTCATCGGCTCGGCGATGCTCCAGAACACCAGACCGATCCCCATGCCAGCGCTAAAGAGCATGGAGAACCAGGCGAAGTAGCCGAACTCCGGTACCTGGTCGTCGTCACCCAGCCGGATGCTGCCAAAACGGCTGAACATCAGGTAGACAGCGAAGAACAGGAACAGGGCGACCACCAGAATGTAGTACCACTTGAACCCGGCAATAATCTGATCCTTGGCACCGACAAACCAGGCGGCCGCGGTATCGGGAACAAATACGCCAAACAGCAAAAACAGGGTGATCACGGTGAGGGCCGTCATGGCCATGGTGGGGTTGAGGCCTTTCAATAGCCCTTTGCTTGCTCGCATCCAGCCTCCTTAGTCGTTGTTGAAAAAGTCTTCGCCCACATGATCACCGGCACCGCTGATGGCGCGATAGACCAGTTTGCCAGCCGCCTGTTCGCGGTGATCTACCAGCGAAACCGAGGGCTGGCCGTTCACGGCGTGACGCTTGCCAAGGAAGATGGCCATGGGGACACCCAGATTGGAGACACCGCTGGTGATCCAGAGCCGGTTGAAGTCGTAAGAGCCGCCGATGAACTCCAGCTGGGCCAGGCCGGTATCGAGGCCGGTCAGATAGAAGTTCATGGCACTTTCGTCAGGAAAGAGGTGCACCAGCACATAGGCGTAGCGTAATTCATTCACCAACTCCTTTAGGTTGAAAGTACCTGTCTCACTGCAAGAGAGGGGTAACTCACCATCATAGTGGTGTACCTTGAGGTTGTTGGGGTCTTCATCATAGGCAGGCTGATAGCGCACGAAAGCCGAGGTATCCGGCAGTTCATAGCGCACTCTGACCACACGTAACTCGGCCACCAGAGACTTGATATCCAGCTCGTCATTCATCATTTCGCTCCTCAAATGTCAGGGTGAATTCCGTGAAATGCCCGTCAACCTAACACAAAATTAGTTAGAGCAGAAATTATTACAGCAAAAACCATATTGACCTTGTGACGAATTAGGCGGAAAATTTTGCCCCTCTCCATAGCCCTCCAATGACGCACACCCCATGGAAAAACATGATGAAGTGCTGGTCGCCCTGCGCCAGATTATTCGTGCCATCGACATGCACTCCAGGCGCTTGATCAAAGAAGCCGGGCTCACCTCCCCGCAACTCTTGCTGCTCAAAGGGATCGATGAGCTGGGACAGATCTCCATGCGCCAGCTGGCCGATCACACCAACATGAGCCAGGCCACCGCCACCACCATCATGGACCGATTGGAGAGCCGCCAACTGGTGCAGCGCGTTCGCAGCAATACCGACAAGCGCAAGGTTCACGCGACACTGACTGACGCAGGTCGCGCCCTGCTGGCCCAGGCCCCGACCCCGCTGCAAGAGCGCTTCATCCAGCGTTTTCAGGCGCTGGAAGCGTGGGAACAGACCCTGCTGCTCTCCTCCCTGCAACGCATCTCATCCATGATGAATGCAGACGAAATTGATGCCGCCCCGGTGCTGAGCGTCAGACCCCTCACCGAAGAGCAGGCATAAAAAAGCCGACCTGGATGGGTCGGCGAAAAGTGCTAAGGGCAACCGGATTTCTCATGAGTTGAGAAAGACCTGCATAGGGCAAGGGATGGTCGATGCCCGAATAACAGGCATCGACCCAAATATCAGCGGGGCAACCGATAGAGCGCTGCTACGTTGCGCGCGGTGAGTTGAATATTGGTGCTGGCGCTCTCCAGCGCCTCCGGCAGAGACATGGCGCGGTTGACCACGGCGAATACCGCGTCCAGCCCGTGATCATGTACCACACCGCAATCGTCGGTCAGGCAACCGGAGATGCCGATCACCGGCTTGCCGAACTGCTTGGCGCAACGTGCGACACCGATTGGCGTCTTGCCATGGATGGTCTGGCTGTCGATGCGACCTTCACCAGTAATGACCAGATCCGCATCGGCCACTTCATCGGCCAGTTTCAGCGCTTCGATGACGATCTGGATGCCGGGCTTGAGCTCGGCACCAAGCAGGCCGACCAGCGCGGCCCCCATGCCACCAGCGGCACCCGCCCCCGGAATATCCTTCACCTGCTTGCCGAGGGCCTGCTCGATGCAGTCGGCATAACGGGAGAGGTTGGCATCGAGTTGCACCACTATCTCTGGAGTCGCCCCCTTCTGCGGGCCAAACACGGCGGAGGCGCCTTTCGGGCCGCAGAGCGGGTTGTTCACATCGCACGCTACCTCGATAACCAGATCGCTCAGACGCGGATCCAGACCGCTCAGATCGATGGTTGCGAGCTCACTGAGACCTGCGCCACCCAGCTCGATGGCAGAGCCATCGGCTTTGAGCAACTTGCCGCCTAGCGCCTGGATCATGCCGGCACCGCCGTCATTGGTGGCGCTGCCGCCGATACCGAGGATGAGGTGCTTCACCCCCATCTCCAGCGCGGCCAGGATCAGCTCGCCGGTGCCGAAGCTGGAGGTGAGCAGCGGATTGCGCTGCTCGGGCGCCACCAGATGGATGCCGGAGGCGGCGGCCATCTCGATGACGGCGCGCTCGCCATCACCCAGCAGGCCGACGAAGCCCTGCACCTTGTTACCTAGGGGCGCGGTCACTTCGACCGGCAGGATGCGGCCACCGGTGGCATCGACCAGCGATTGCACCGTGCCCTCACCGCCATCGGCCATCGGCAATTTGACGTAAGTGGCGTTTGGCAACACCTGTTTGAAACCAGCCTCGATGGCATCAGCCACCGCCATGGCGCTCAGGCTCTCCTTGAATGAATCGGGGGCAATAACAATTTTCATATCAATTCCTTAGGCGAGGCCAAATACGCCAAACATCAGGGTGGAGACAGTGGCAATGGTCAGACCGACTGCAGTTTCGTAAGGGATAAGTTTCAGGCGCTCACCCACCCCCATGTGGACGCTGCCACCGGTGGCATGGAAGAAGGAGCCGTGGGGCATGTGGTCAAACACGGTGGCACCGGCATGGATCATGGCTGCTCCGGCCAGACTGCTGATCCCCAGTTCAATCAGGGTGGAGCTGAATACGTTGGAGGCCACCACGGTACCGGCGGTGGTCGAGGCGGTCGCTAGCGACATCAAAGCACCGGAGATAGGCGCCAGCAGGTAAGAAGGCAGACCGGAGGCGGTCAGGCCGCTGATCAGCACATCTTTCAGACCGGAGTTGGCGATGATGCCTGCCAGGGTACCGGTACCCAGCAGCATGATGGCGACCGGCGCCATGCGGGCGAGACCGGAGACCGCAAACTGGTTCACCTTGCTGAATTTACCCATCATCAGGGCGCCGACCAGACCACCGAGGGGCAGCGCAATCAGCGGATCCACCACGATACCGGCAACAGGACGCAGAGCCAGCAGCAGGATGGCGACCAGCGGTGCGCTGATGGCGGCGGCAAAGCCTGGCAACTTGGCACCGGCAAAGCTCACCACTTCATCAGCAGCAACCTTGCTGCCCTTGTTGTTCAGACGCTTGGCCAGCCAGTAGGCCATCACCAGACCGAACAGACCCGGGATGATGCCCGCCGCCATCACAGAGGTGAGGGGCAGATGGAAGGCGTCAGCCGCGGCAATGGCGTTGGGATTGGGGGACATGACGTTGCCCGCCTTGCCGCCGCCGATCATCGCCAGCAGGATGGCCGCCTTGGAGAGGTCGGCACGGCGGGCGATGGCCAGCGCGATGGGCGCCACCGTGATGACGGCCACATCCACGAACACGCCGACCGCAGTCAGGATCAGGGTTGCCAGCGCCAGCGCCAGCAGGGCGCGGGTTTCACCAAGTTTCTTGACGATGGTCTCGGCGATAGTGGTGGCGGCGCCCGATTCGATCAGCACGCCCGCCAGTACACCGGCCGCCAGGATCCGCATCACAGCTGTGGTGATCCCCTGGGCACCGCCGATCATCAGGGCGACGGTCTGGGTCAGATCGGCACCGCCAATCAGGCCACCGGCCAAAGCCCCCACGATCATGCCGTAAGCGGGCGGCACCTTCTTCAAAATGAGGATGATGGCGATGGAGAGCGCTGCGATGGCGCCAAGGGCTGTAACCGGGATCATGACGGACACCTTCAATGGGAGTGAATGGCCGCCATTATGGAGATCTGCAATCAGAATACTTTGGCTTACAAACCAAAAATTGCGTCATGTAAAAGTAGTTTTTTGTCCAACTTCACAATCACAAGTCGAGATTAAGGCCGAGATAGAGCAAAAATTTGTCGTCTAACTTGTTGAAATTCAACCCGGTTATCTGCTCTATCCGCCCCAGCCGATAGCGCAGGGTATTGGGGTGAATGAACAGCGCTTCGGCACAGCGATGCAGATCACAATCCTGCAAGAAATAATGGCGCAGGGTCTTCTGCAGCACCCCCTTGCCATCTTCCCGGGCCAGTTTCTGCAGCGGTGTGCGCAGCTGATCCGCCTGCCAGGAGTCCGCCAGACTGCCCAGCAGCACTGGCAAACGGTAGTCCTCAAAGAAGTAGACCTGTTTGCGCGGCGCCTGCCGCATGCCACGGCGCAGGGTATCTCGCGCCGTCTGGTAAGAGCGCGCCAGCCCGTCGATCCCGGCGAAGTAATCGCCCACCGCGATATGCACCTTGAAGTGAGGAATACGCGCCAGCAACTGCTTGATCCGGCTGCGCTCCTGCGCCGATTGCCAGACGCCATCACTCAATTGTGCCGGTTTGAGCACCACTATCTCGTCGAGCCCGTTGATGGCGACCAGATTGTCCCGCTCCGGATTTTCCAGCTGATGAACCAGCTCCCGCAGACGCGCCGGATCCGCCTCCTCCAGCGCAAGCACGGCCACCACCCGAGGCTGGGCCAACTCCAGCCCGAGAAAACGGGCCGCCTGCTGCAATTGATCGACTCGTCCCTCACCACGAATGAGCTGCAACACCAGCTCCTCCTTGTGGCGCTTGTCCCACTGCAACTGCTCGGTGAGCGCCGCCTGCTCCAGGATCAGTTCGGCCGTCATTCGCACCAGCTCGGCGTAAGCACGCACTTCCTCCGGATCGCCGGAGATACCGATCACCCCGATCAGCTCCCCCTGATAGGAGATGGGCAGATTGATGCCGGGGCGCACCCCTTTGAGCTGCAGGGCAGTCGCTTCGCTGATCTCCACCACCCTGTTTTCGGTGAGCGCCAGCACGGCCCCTTCGTGGCGCTGATGGATCCGCTCCGGATTGCCGGACGCAATGATGAGACCATGCTCGTCCATCACGTTGACCGAGAACGACAGGATCTTCATCGCCCGCGCGACGATCTGGCGGGCAAGGTTATCGTTTAGCTGCATAACATCTCCGGACAAGGGGCTGATCTGGCGGCGCCACCACGGGGCGATTGAGAGCACATGGGCGCAAAGATGCCACATCATCAAGACAAGCGAGAGGGGGATCGCTAGAATAGGCCACTTTACCCGATGTGTGCCCCGCCATGGAGCAGGAATTGCGTGCTTGCACCCGCCTGCCCGTGATGGCCCATCCCTCCGATCTGGACTGTGCTATGGATTATGAATTTCGCCGCGACCCGTTTGGTGGCTATCGCGCCCGGTTCTCCATGGGCCATGAAGCCATCGGTCAGTGGCTGATCGACGAGGTTGGCAAGGATGAGGAGAAGCTCGACGAGCTCTTCTCCATCATTGATCAGCTCTCCAACCGCACCCGAGTCGAATACCGGCTCAACGGCGGTGACTACTCCCTGCTGCTGACCCATGAAGAGGCGGAGGTGAAAGCCAACGCCCTCAATATCGAGCTGGGTGAGGATCTTGACGATCTCGCCTACTACGATGATGAACAGCTGGCCATGTGCGGGCTGGAAGATTTTGCCCAGGTGCTCACCTCCTGGCGCGCCTTTATCCGTAACGAGGATATGGGCTGATTGACCCAATGTCGGGCAAATGTGCCCTTTTGCCTAACTCAACAGGATTGACTATGTCTATTTACGATTTTGATGACGAACTGCCGGAAGACGAAGAACAGGAATCCACCAAGAAAGCGGCTGCACCTGCCAAGAAGAAAGGCAAGCAGGTGATGAACACCCAGGTCAACCTGAGCCCGCGCGATGCCAGCCGCCTGAACGGCATGCACGTTGAAGCGATCGCCACACTGGACGACGTCAGCCTGCCGAAGAACGTCATCTTCAAGGCTGGCCTGATCGCCCTGGGCGAGCTGGAAGCCGGCAAGCGCGCCGATATCATCGCCCGCGTCATCGCCGAATCAGGCCGCTAATCGCCCCTGAAGGTATAAAGAAAGCCGGAGCCACTGCTCCGGCTTTTTGTTTTCCGCTCAGGTACTCTCAACGGCAATCGATCCCCTTTCCGGCTCGGGAGACCAGTTGGTCATAGCGACCATCGGCACGGGCGGCAGCCAGGGCATGATTGAAACGCTCAAGCAGGTTGGCGGCCTCAGGGTACTGCCGTGAAATGATCAGGTAAAAGGTGTCGCTCTGACGAAAGTGGGGCAATGCCTGCAGATGGCAGGGATCGCCAAACAGTTGGCGGCTGGCATCCCGGGTCACCGTCTCGTTCATCGGCAGCAGATCGATCCGTTTGCGATCCAGCAGTTGCAGGCACTGTGCCAGGGTCTTGGGGCGCTGCAGATCCAGCCCGAAACGCTTGATCACCCCGTCGGCATGGCTGGTACTCCACCCCAGCGGAATACAGACACGCAACCCTTGCCAGCGGCCAGCCTGAATGGCCTCGCTCCCCCGATAGGTAAACCAGGAGAGGCGATCTATATGAATGGGAGCGCTGTAGTGGAAGAGCTTGGCCCGCTCGGCAGTCCAGGCGTAGGGGAAGGTGGCCGCGACCAACCCATTGCGGGTCAACTGATAGCCGCGGGGCCAGGGCAGGTAGTCGACCTGGAGCTCTCGATATCCGGCCTCTTGCAGCAGGGTCGTCACCAGCCGGGTGCTCTCGCCACCTTCAGGCAGGGCCTTGCCGGTATAAGGGGTGAACTCACCGGTCACCAGCAGCAAGGGTGCGGCCTGCAGCCAGACACACCAACAACACAACAACCACAGACAGTGCTTCATCAGCTGCTCTCCCTTTACCCTGTTGATGAGTATAGAGAAGGGATCCGACCACCTCCTGCGCGGTTGTCCTGCTGACGCCCACTTGTTAAGGTTGCCGCCTGCCTCGATCAAGGAGATCCAATGTTACCCCTCCCCGACTCATTTATCTGGGGCGCGCTGGCGCTGGCCGTGCTGCTTGCCCTCTTTCGCCAGCGTCTTCCCGCCTTGGCCCTGCTGGGACTCTCCCTGCTGCTGGCACTGTGGCTTGACCGAATGACACTACCTGCCCTGCTGGTCTCGGTCGCAGGATTACTGCTTGCGTGGCGTACGCCAACCCTCCCCGCCCGCCGGGCGATGGCGGCCAGAGTGGTGCTGATCCTCTGGGCGATTGCGCTGACCCTGCACCTGATCCCCGGCTTCAACAATCTCAAGGTGCTGGATCAGGCGCTGGCAGGCCCCGCCAGCGTGCCGTTCAACATGTATCTGAACCTCGACAAACCGCTGCTGCTCTTTGGCTTGCTGCTGGCCTGCCCGATGCTGCTGGGCAAGGGGGGCGCAATCCGCTGGCGCCCGCTGGCCCTGTTACTGCTGCCGCTGGGTACCCTGCTGGTCATCGCCTGGCAATTGGGAGCACTGAAACCGGAAGTGGGTCTGCCCCACTGGTGGTGGCTGTTTGCACTCAACAATCTGCTGTTCACCTGCGTGGCGGAAGAGGCGCTGTTTCGCGGCGCGATCCAGCAGGGGCTGACCGAACGTTACCGCCCCTGGATTGGCATCGTCGTGGCCGCGCTACTATTCGGAGCCATCCACTTGCCCGGTGGTCCACTGCTGGCGCTGTTTGCGACCCTGGCAGGCTGCTGCTATGGCCTGGCATTCCAGCTCAGCGGGCGACTCTCCGTGGCCATCCTGATCCACTTCGCCTTCAACTTCGCCCATCTGGCGCTCTTCACCTACCCGCTGGCCCACCGCTAACTCCTGAAGGCGCCTGACACGGGCGCCTTCCCTCGCTCTTCCCTCTCTCTTTAAGCGTGCTGCCTCTCTTTAAGCGTGCTGCCTCGCTCGCTTTACACCTCCACAAAGCTCCAAACAAAACCAATTCATTTACTTGTAACCAAAATGTAAACAAACTGACCTCTGCATTCGCCATAACAGTCACTTTCCATTGCCCTGCAACCAAAAGGATCCTGTGATGCAGAAAACCCTCAGTTATGCCGCCCTGCTGCTGGTCAGCCAGTTCCCGCAACTGGCACTGGCCGATACCGATGTCTATCTCACCAACAACAGTCCTGAACCGCTTCAGATCGACATCCGCCAAAGCGGCAGCGGCCAGCTGCAACCCGGCAGTCAGTGGCTTCAGCACCGCACCGAGCTGGGCCCATGGGAGAGCGCCATGGTACTCAGCTTCAATCGCTATGAGGGGGTCAAGGCGGGCAAGAGCTATCTGTTCGAAACCCGTGTGACCACAGCGGGTGGCGACGTCTATCGGCTCAACCAGCTGATGGAGGGAACCTGGTGGAACACCACCTTGCAGCACGGTGGCGAAACGCCAACCGGCGCATCCGGCTGGCAAAACGATCGGGCGATCCATCGCGTTGCCGGGCCACAAGAGCTGGCATTTGCCGCCAAGTTCACCGGCCGCTACGACGATCTGCACTATATGATCACGCCCCCCCAAAAACGGGAGCAACCGGAACCGGCAGAAAACAGGCTCAAGGTGGCCAGCTACAACGTCTGGGCACTGCCGGTGATCGCCTCCAGCATCGGCGAGCGGTTGACCTTGCTGCCTGATTATCTCAAGGGCTATGACGCCCTGCTGCTGCAAGAGGTATTCGATGGCCGCCGCGAGGGCTTTTTGCAGGCGCTGGCGAAAGAGTATCCCTACCAGACCAAAGTACTCGACAAGCCCGGGGTCAACATTCATGACGGCGGCGTGGTGATCGTCAGCCGCTATCCCATCGTGCGGGAGGCCCAGCTGGTCTATCCCCAATGCACCGGCACCGACTGCTTCGCCGACAAGGGGGTGATGTACGCCGAGGTGATCAAGGGGGGCAAGGCGTGGCACCTGTTCGCCACCCACACCGCCAGCTTTGACACCGACGAGGCCCGCAAGCTGCGCCAGATCCAGTTCGGTCAGATCCGCTCTCTGGCAGCCAGCCTCAAGATCCCCGCCAGCGACACCGTCATCTACGGCGGTGACTTCAACGTCAACAAACGCAAGTTTGCCGATGACTACGCCAACATGCTGGCCAATCTGAACGCCCATGAACCCGCCTATGGCGGCTATACCGAAGCCACCTTCGATCCCAGGATCAACCCCTATGCCGGTAGCCCACTCTCCGGTGGCGCCAACGTCGAGTATCTGGACTACCTGGTAGTGAGCCGGGAATACGGCAGCGCCAGCCACAACCTCAACACGGTCTGGATCCCGCGCAGCAGCGATGGCAGCCTCTGGCCCGCCAGCAACCTCTCAGACCACTTCCCGGTCAAGGGAGAGATCAGCCGATGACTCGCCGTTACGGGATAGTGGCGCTGGCTATCCTGACCCTTTTGCTGGTGAATCTGGGCTGGCAGGAAGAGCAGTCCCCGCTATCGCCAGAACGGTCGACGACGCCCTCTCCGGCCGATGTGCAATTGCCAGCAGAACCGGGGAGCCCGCCTCCCCGCATGCCAAACGCTGAGGGGATGGATGGCAAAAGCAAAGAAGTGCCCAGCAGCTGGCAGGCGATGCCGGATGAACTGATCAACCAGCTTGCCAGCGAGATCAGCGACAGCGAGTTGCCGCTGGCGCAGCGTGTGAGCAATCTGGAAGCAACAGAGGCCGGGTGGCTGAGCGAGGGTGAGAGCCTGATCCGGCTACAGGGGCGCTATGTCCTGGCGCTAGATCAGTTGGCGCAAGAAAACGAGCAGTTACCGCTGGCCGAGCGACTGGACGCTCTCAGCCGCTTGCAGGATCAGTGGGCAGCAGATCACCCGGATCTGGCGGTGGATCTGTTCAACCCGGATGCCCGCCTGCAGCAAGCTCGTCAGCTTTGGGGAGATGAGGAGCTGGCCACCCTGGCCCGCCACTTCCTGCCCTCAGAGCAGGCCGAAGCCACGCTGGTGTTTGCCGGGGCGCGCCAGCAGCAGCTGGATCAACGCAGCCGCTACCAGCGAGAGCTGGCCGAGCTGGAGCAGCAACTGGCGACCAGCCAACAGCAGATGGATCCTGCGCTGTGGCAACAGCACAAGGAGGAGGTGTTGAGCCAGTGGCGTCGTGACTTCTTCGCGCGGGAGCAAGGCAAACCCTGAGGTCAGCGCTTGCCCTTGAACTGCTTGACGCTGCGTTTGGCCTGAGTACGGCGATTGGCCTGCTTGTCACGAGGGGGGCGCTTGCCCTCCCCGCTGGCAGGCTGGTCAGTGACCGGGAATCCCGCCAGATCGCCCAACGGCAGCTCGCGGCCGGTCAGGGTGCGGATAGCTTGCAGCATGTCACTCTCGCCATGACAAACCAGCGAGATGGCCAGCCCCTCGCGGCCAGCCCGGGCGGTACGACCGATGCGGTGTACATAGACGGGGGCGCTGGCGGGCAAGTCCAGATTGATCACTACCGGCAGCGCCTCCACATGGATGCCGCGCGCCATCAGGTCGGTGGCCACCAGCACCCGAATTTTGCCCTCTTTGAAATCGCCGAGCGCCTGCTCGCGCACCGCCTGCTCTTTTTCGCCATGGAGGGCAGCCACAGCGATACCTGCCTTGGACAGCTTTCTGGCAACCCCGTCGGCATCATCCCGCGCACTGATAAAGACCAGCACCTGCGGCCACGCCTGATCCTTGAGCAGGCTGATGAGCGCCGGTACCTTGCTGCTCTTGTTGACCAGATAGAGCCGCTCTTCGATCTCGTTCACCACGCTGTTAAGGGGGTTGGCCTCGATACGGGTAGGCTCGCGCAGCAGGCCGTTGGCCAGCGCCTCCAGCTCGGCAGGCAAGGTGGCGGAGAAGAGCAGGGTCTGGCGATCCGCCGGAATAAAGCCGAGCAGTGCCTTGATGTCGGGAGCAAAGCCCATCTCCAGCAGGCGATCCGCTTCATCCAGCACCA
>NZ_CAWLMI010000038.1:0-66515 GCF_963862045.1 Aeromonas sp. 159
GCCGAGCGGCAGGGCGAGCGCGTAGTGACGGCGAGCGGACTGGATGTGACTGCCGAGTTTGATCGCGGCGCCGAGCTGGCGCTGGAAATCTGTCAGACGCAGGGCATTCGCTTCGCCCTGCTGAAAGAGGGAAGCCCCTCATGTGGCAGCGGCCGTATCTATAACGGCCGCTTCGAAGGTGTTTCTGTGGCGGGCGAGGGCAAGACCACCGCCCTGCTGCGCCGCCACGGGATTGCCGTCTTTTCCGAAAATCAGTTGGCCGAGTTGGCTTCTGCGCTCTTTTTGGATTCCTCCCCGGATTTGGCGGCAACTGGCAGCGGCACCTGACCGCTATGCCACCCCTCCAGCACCTCGTCCTTCTCCTGCCAGCGCTGGTTTAGCCACTCCTGAAAACCGCGCTTGAACTGCTTGTCGTTGAAGTAATCTCCTATCAGCTGTTCATTCACCGGCAGCTCCTCAATTCGCACCTGAATGCGTTTTACCCGTCCCATCAGGAAGTCCTTGAACGGGGTCTCGGCGTTGTCCGGATAGCGGATGGTGACGTTGATCAGGCTGTCGAACTGCTCCCCCATGGCTGCCAGCGTAAAGGCCAGCCCCGCCGCCTTGGGCGGCATCAGATGGCGGTAGCGGGAGCGGGAAGCATCCCGTTTTTGCTCGGTGAAGCGGGTCCCTTCCACGAAATTGATGACGGTAGTGGGGATGTGGCGAAACTTCTCGCAGGCATTGCGGGTGGTCTCG
Organism: Aeromonas sp. 159; assembly: GCF_963862045.1. Taxonomy (NCBI): domain Bacteria; kingdom Pseudomonadati; phylum Pseudomonadota; class Gammaproteobacteria; order Aeromonadales; family Aeromonadaceae; genus Aeromonas; species Aeromonas sp. 159. The sequence goes on from NZ_CAWLMI010000038.1 coordinate 739, forward strand.
ATATCCTTGCCGCGCAGGTGCGGGTTCTTCAGCAAAAACTCCCGTGAGTAGCGGCGCATAAAGGGCATATCGAGCCCCCAGCAGGCGAGCCCCAACAGCGGTATGTAGATCAGCTCGTGTTTCATAAAGAACTTGGGCACCGGCAGCCGGTCGCGGAACAGGTGGCCGAGCACCACGATATCGGTCCAGCTCATATGGTTGCTGATGATGAGATACCAGCCATCCTTGCGCAGCTTGGTATTGTCCTCCAGCTGCCAGTCAATACGGGTGGTGAGGCGGATCACCAGCGCATTGCAGGCCAGCCACAGTCTCATGAAGCGGTTGTTGAGGCGGCTGCAGGCGCGACCAAAGGCCGGGATCGGCAGCAGCAGTTTGGCCAGCGACACCAGCAGGATCAAGCTGGCGCACAAGGCGGTGAAAAGGATGGTCAGGCCCGCGCTGATGATCAGCACCAGCGGGCCGGGAAGCAGGGATAGCATGAATGTTTACTGCGCCTTGGTTGCCAGCAGTTGGCTCAGGGCCTGGTCCTTTTCGTGCCAGATCCCGTTCAACCACTGTTGAAACTCTTGTTGGAACTCGGGGTCATTGAAGTAATCCCCCACCAGCTTGCGGTCGATCGGCAAATAGCGGACCTGAACCTTGATTTGCCCGACCCGGCCACACATGAAGTCCCAGTAGCTGGGAATGCCGTCCGGATAGGCGATGGTGACATCCACCAGTTGATGCAACTGGTCACCCATGGCTGCCAGGGTAAAGGCGATGCCGCCTGCTTTCGGGTGGAGCAGGTGACGATAGGGCGAACCCTGCTTCTGATGTTTGCCCTTGGTGAAGCGGGTGCCTTCGACGAAGTTCATCACGCTCACCGGAATGTGGCGGAACCTGGCACAGGCTTTACGGGTTGTTTCAATGTCTTTTCCCTTCAGATGGGGATGCTTTTCCAGAAATTTCCTGGAATATCGCCGCATGAAGGGGAAGTCGAGCGCCCACCATGCCAGACCGAGAAAAGGTACCCAAATCAGCTCTTTCTTGAGGAAAAACTTCAGGAAGGGGATTTTTTGGTTAAAAACCCGCTGCAGTACCAGTATGTCGACCCAGGATTGATGGTTGGCAATCACCATATACCACTCATTCCGGCGCCCTTTGTCCACTCCGACCACCTCGAAAGAGGTTTTGATGATGGTTTTCTGGATCAGATTGTTGAAACCGATCCAGCAGCTGGCACAGCCATCCAGCAGCCAGTTGCAGAGGGTGCGCCACCCCTTGAGGGGGAGCAGGAGCTTGAGCAGACCCAGCGAGAAGATGGGGACAAACCAGAAGAGGGTGTTGAAAAAATAGAGCAGGGTGGAGAGGCTGCCGCGCAGTCGCTCTGTCAGCTTGTTGGGCATGAGTCGGGTCCGTCTTGCTGTCGATAAAGGGCCATCAAGTGGTCAGATCTGTGGCCATAATATCAGCCGATTGCCTGCGAGACCATTCAGAGCCGTTACGGGGTTGGACTCACCCTTTCCCTTCTGTCAGCTGCTGCGCAATCGCGACAGCAGCCTGTCCATGGCGCGATAACCGAGCGCCTCAATAAGATGCTCCTTGCCGATGGCGGGTTGCCCGGCCAGATCGGCGATGGTGCGTGACACCCGCAGGATGCGATGCCAGGCCCGGATGCTGAGCCCCAGCTTCTGGATAGCATTCTCCAAAAATTCGGCATCTTGCGCTGATAAGCGGCAAATATCCTCTATCTCACGGCTATCCAGCAGGTTGTTGAGCTTGCCGTTACGGCTCAGCATGCGCTCTCGCGCCGCCAGTACCCGATCGCGGATCTGTTGACTAGACTCCCCCCGCTCCGCCTTGCCGGTCAGGCTCCCCTTGGGCAGCAGTGGCACCTCCACCGTCAGGTCAAAGCGGTCGAGAAAGGGGCCGGAGAGTTTGCCGAGGTAGCGCAGGATCTGATCCGGGCTGGAGCGGGTCTGGCCATCGCCATAGTGGCCGCAGGGGCTAGGATTCATTGCGCCCACCAGCTGGAAGCGGGCGGGGAAATCCACCTGACGGGCGGCCCGGCTGATGGTGATGTGGCCCGTCTCCAGCGGCTCGCGCAAGGAGTCGAGCACCTTGCGCTCGAATTCGGGCAGCTCGTCGAGAAACAGCACCCCGTTGTGGGCCAACGATATTTCGCCGGGCCGCGGGTGGCTGCCACCACCCACCAGCGCCACTGCGGAGGCACTGTGGTGGGGCGTGCGATAGGGTCTGTGGTGCCAGTGGCCGGCGCGTGGGGTGAGGCCGCCGATGGAGTGGATGGCGGCGGTCTGCTGCGCTTCCTGCTCGCTCAGCGGCGGCAAGATGCCGGGCAGTCGGCTCGCCAGCATGCTCTTGCCAGTGCCGGGCGGGCCGATGAACAGCAGGTTGTGGCTGCCGGCGGCGGCGATCTCCAGCGCCCGCTTGGCCTGTGACTGGCCGATCACATCCTGCAGGTCCGGCACATCTGGCAGGCTCTCCGCGCTTTGGGGATCTGGCAGTGGTAGTTCGTACTGGCCTGCCAGCCAGGCGGTGACGGCCAGCAGCTGATGGGCGGTGCGCACCTCGGCATCCTGAATGAGAGAGGCTTCCGGGCCGTTCTCCCGCGGTACCAGCAGGGTGCGTCCCGCATTCCGGCAGGCGAGCACGGCGGGCAGCACCCCGAGCACGGGGCGAATTTCGCCGGTCAGGGCCAATTCCCCCAAAAATTCATGATCGAGCAGGTATTTTGCCGGTATCTGCTTGGAAGCAGCGAGAATGCCGATGGCGATGGCCAGATCGAAGCGGCCCCCCTCCTTGGGTAGATCGGCGGGAGCCAGATTGACCGTGATGTGTTTGCTCGGGAACTCGAAATTGCCGTTGAGCAGGGCGCTGCGCACCCGATCTCGCGACTCCTTCACCGAGGTTTCCGGCAGGCCGACCATGTTGAAGGCGGGCAGGCCGTTGGAGAGGTGAACTTCCACTGTAACTTGCGGGGCCGCGATCCCGAGGCTGGCACGGCTATAAACCACAGCTAATGACATAAATCCCGTCCTTGAGTTGATATATGTTCTGACTAACTGCTTGTTGTTGGTTTTTTATTCCAGAGTTCCGGCTGATGAATAGCCAAAATCAGTGGGTTGTCACAGAAAAAAGGCTTGCCCAATAAAAATCACCGTGCTAGTTCTAATAGCCATTCGCGGTAGAAACCGCCCCAATTTCACAGGATTTCCGGTTGTAACTATGAACATGGCCTCCCGTTTCGTCAGCATTATTGTGGTCCTAGTGGTGATTATTATCTCACCGCTCGGGGCTCGTTTAGCTGCACGGAACAAGGGATAGACCCACCACCGGACAGAACGAAACAAGCGACCCCCGAGCCTCACAGCTCGGGGGTTTTTTTTCGACCAAAGGACAGGATTTTCCACATGAACGGCGCGCAGTTTTTGGTACAGGCTCTCAAGAAACAGGGTGTGACCCTGGTGTTTGGTTACCCGGGCGGGGCCATCATGCCGGTCTACGATGCCCTGTATGACGGTGGTCTGGCCCATCAGCTCTGTCGCCACGAGCAGGGCGCCGCCATGGCCGCGGTCGGTTATGCTCGCGCCTCCGGTCAGGTGGGGGTCTGCATCGCTACTTCCGGCCCCGGTGCCACCAATCTGGTGACCGGTCTGGCGGAGGCGCTGCTCGACTCGGTGCCGTTGGTGGCCATCAGCGGTCAGGTGCCTTGTTCCGCTATCGGCACCGATGCGTTTCAGGAGGTCGACGTGCTCGGCATGTCCCTCTCCTGTACCAAGCACTCCTTCATGGTGACCGATGCCGCCGATCTGGGGCGCGTGCTGGCAGAAGCTTTCGCCATCGCCACCGAAGGTCGCCCCGGCCCTGTGCTGATCGATCTCCCCAAGGATGTGCAACTGGCCGCCGTGCCTGCCCAGAGCCCGTTGTTTGCAGTGGAAGAGCCGGAGGTGCTCAACCCCTCGGATCTGGCCGCGGCCCGCACCCTGCTGGCTGCCGCCGAGCGTCCGGTGCTTTACGTCGGTGGTGGGGTGGGCATGGCCAATGCCGAGCAGCAGCTGCGTGACTTTGCTGCCGCAACCGGAATGCCTTCTGTCACCACCCTCAAGGGGATTGGCGCGCTCGACCCCGATAGTCCTGTTTACCTCGGTATGCTCGGCATGCACGGCACAAAGGCGGCCAACTACGCGGTGCAGCAGTGCGATCTGCTGCTGGTGGTGGGTGCCCGTTTCGACGACAGGGTGACCGGCAAGCTGGAGGAGTTTGCTCCCGAGGCCAAGGTGATCCATCTCGATGTGGACGCCGCCGAGTTCGGCAAGCGCCGCGCTGCCGAGGTGGGTATCACCACGGATCTCAAACAGGTGCTGCCGCGCCTCGCCATGACTCTCGACATCGCCCCCTGGCGTGAACACTGCGCAGCCATGGCCCGCGAATATGCATTTCGCTACGACCACCCGGGTCAGGCTATCTATGCTCCGGCCCTGCTCAAGCAGCTCTCTGCCCGGCTGCCGGAGAGCAGCGTGGTCGCCTGCGACGTGGGGCAGCACCAGATGTGGGTGGCCCAGCACATGCGCTTCACCAGCCCGCGCAACCACCTCTCCAGCGCCGGTCTCGGCACCATGGGGTTTGGTTTGCCCGCCGCCATCGGCGCCAAGATGTCGCGCCCGGAGGATGAAGTGGTGCTGGTGAGCGGTGATGGCTCTTTCATGATGAACGTGCAGGAGCTTGGCACCATCCGCCGCGCTCAGCTCAAGGTGAAGATGGTGCTGCTGGATAACCAGCGCCTCGGCATGGTGCGCCAGTGGCAGGAGCTGTTCTTCGACGGCCGCTACAGCGAGACCATCCTCTCCGATAACCCCGATTTCGTCGCCCTGGCTGCCGCCTTCGGCATTCCGGGCGAGACCATCACATGCAAGGAGCAGATAGCCGGTGCCCTCGATCGCCTGCTGGCAAGCGAGAGTGCCTACCTGCTGCATGTGGCTATTTCAGAGGAAGAAAACGTCTGGCCCCTGGTTCCGCCGGGAGTCGCCAACCACCAGATGATGGAGCAACGCCCATGAACCCGCACACCCTTGCCCAGCCCGCATTTGCACAACACACCCTGCATATCCACGCCCAGCCCAGACCCGAAGTGATGGAGCGGGTGCTGCGGGTGGTGCGTCACCGTGGCTTCGCTCTCTGCGCCCTCAACATGGAGCAGGATTGCCAACAGCTGCGGATCACGGTTACTGTCGAGTCGGTGCGTCCCATCCAGCAGTTGTGGAGCCAGCTGGTGAAGCTGGTGGACGTCTCCCGGGTCGATGCACTGGAACAGCAACCCCGGATCAGAGCTTAAGGAGCCAAGCCAATGTCACAGCCTTCCCAATCCGCCACTCACCCCCAATACATCTGGTTCAACGGCAAACTGGTGCCCTGGCAGGATGCCCAGGTGCACGTGATGAGCCACGCCCTGCACTACGGCTCCTCGGTGTTCGAGGGGGTACGCGCCTACGATACCCCCAAAGGCACCTGCATTTTCCGTCTGCAGGAGCACACCCGCCGCCTGTTCGACTCCGCCAAAATCTACTGGATGGACGTTCCCTACAGCGAGGCCGACGTGAATGAAGCCTGCCGCACCGTGGTGCGCGAGAACGGCCTGAAGAGCGGCTACCTGCGCCCGCTGGCCTTTGTCGGCAACGTGGGGCTGGGGCTGCATCCGCCGCTGGATGCCAAGGCCGACCTGATGGTGGCGGCCCTGCCGTGGGGCGCTTATCTGGGGGAAGAGGGGCTGAAAAACGGGGTGGATGTCTGTGTCACCTCATGGAACCGGCTCGCTCCCAACACCATTCCCACCGGCGCCAAGGCGGGCGGCAACTATTTGTCATCCCAGCTGATCAGCCGTGAGGCCAAGCGCAATGGCTTCGCCGAGGGGCTGGCGCTGGATGTGAACGGCTACCTGAGCGAAGGGGCGGGGGAGAACCTGTTTCTGGTGAAGAACGGCGTGCTGTTCACCCCGCCTGCTACCGCCGCCATCCTGCCCGGCATTACCCGTGACACCATCATGACGCTGGCCCGCGATCTGGGTTACGAGGTGCGCGAGCAGGCGCTACCCCGTGAGGCGCTCTATGTCGCAGACGAAATCTTCATGACCGGCACCGCCGCCGAGGTGACACCGGTGCGCTCCGTCGATCGGATGAAGGTGGGCGCTGGCAGCCGTGGCCCGGTGACCGAGCAGTTGCAAAACGCCTTCTTCGGCCTGTTCAGCGGCCAGACCGAGGACAAGTGGGGCTGGCTGACCCCCGTCAACGACTGATGAGAGAGGGGAGGCGCGGAGCCTCCCCGAGTCGCTTCCGGTGAGAGCTTCCCAGAGGAGTGCTCACCAGGATCGATTCCGATCCACTCGTATCATCACCGCATAACGCATCGAGCCCATATGGGCATTCAGGGAGTAGAGACATGCCGAAGTTGAGATCCGCCACCACCACCCACGGACGTAACATGGCCGGGGCCCGCGCCCTGTGGCGCGCCACCGGAATGACCGATCAGGATTTCGGCAAGCCCATCATCGCCGTGGTCAACTCCTTCACCCAGTTCGTGCCGGGCCACGTCCACCTCAAGGATCTGGGTCAGCTGGTGGCGCGCGAGATTGAAGCAGCGGGCGGCGTCGCCAAGGAGTTCAACACCATCGCCGTAGATGACGGCATCGCCATGGGCCACGGCGGCATGCTCTACTCCCTGCCATCGCGCGAGCTGATCGCCGATTCGGTGGAGTACATGGTCAACGCCCACTGCGCCGACGCCATGGTCTGTATCTCCAACTGCGACAAGATCACCCCGGGGATGCTGATGGCCGCCCTGCGAATCAACATCCCGGTGATCTTCGTCTCCGGCGGCCCGATGGAAGCGGGCAAGACCAAGCTCTCCGACCAGATCATCAAGCTGGATCTGGTGGATGCCATGATCCAGGGCGCCGATCCCAAGGTGTCGGACGCCCAGAGCGAACAGGTGGAGCGCAGCGCCTGCCCCACCTGCGGTTCCTGTTCCGGCATGTTTACCGCCAACTCCATGAACTGCCTGACCGAGGCGCTGGGTCTCTCCCAGCCGGGTAACGGCTCCATGCTGGCGACCCACGCCGATCGTGAGCAGCTGTTCAAGCTGGCGGGCCAGCGCATCGTGACTTTGGCCAAGCGCTGGTATGAGCAGGATGACGAGACCGCCCTGCCGCGCAATATCGCCACCAAGGCGGCGTTCGAGAACGCCATGGCGCTCGATATTGCCATGGGCGGCTCCACCAATACCGTGCTGCACCTGCTGGCGGCGGCGCAGGAGGCGGGCGTCGACTTCACCATGGCCGATATCGACCGCATGTCGCGCAAGGTGCCACAGCTCTGCAAGGTGGCGCCCTCCACCCAGAAATACCATATGGAAGATGTGCACCGCGCCGGCGGTGTGGTCGCCATTCTGGGCCAGCTGGAAAAAGCGGGTCTGGTGCATGGGGATACCCGTACCGTGCTGGGTTGCTCCCTCGTCGAACAGCTCAATGAGTATGACGTCAGCCGCCAGCCGAGTCAGGAGGTGGTGGACTTCTACCGCGCTGGCCCGGCCGGGATCCGCACCACCAAGGCGTTCAGTCAGGATTGCCGCTGGCCGGAGCTGGATCTGGACCGCGCCGAGGGCTGCATCCGCTCGCTGGAAAATGCCTACAGCCAGGAGGGCGGTCTGGCGGTGCTCTCTGGCAACCTCGCGGTCAACGGTGCCATCGTCAAGACTGCCGGAGTGGATGAGGAGAACCTCACCTTCCGTGGCCCGGCCCGGGTATTCGAGAGTCAGGAGAGCGCGGTGAGCGGCATCCTCGATGGCACAGTGAAAGCGGGCGAGGTAGTGGTGATCCGCTACGAAGGGCCGAAAGGGGGCCCCGGCATGCAGGAGATGCTCTACCCCACCACTTATCTCAAGTCCATGGGGCTCGGCAAGGCGTGCGCCCTGATCACCGATGGCCGCTTCTCCGGCGGTACTTCGGGCCTCTCCATCGGCCACGTCTCGCCGGAGGCTGCCTCTGGTGGCACCATAGGTCTGGTGGAGGATGGCGACATCATCAGCATCAACATCCCGGCCCGCAGCATGGTGCTGGAGGTGGCCGACAGCGTGCTGGTCGCCCGCCGTATCGCCGTGGAAGCCCGTGGCTGGAAGCCGCTCGATCGTCAGCGTCAGGTCTCCTTTGCCCTGCGTGCCTACGCCATGTTCGCCACCAGCGCCGATAAAGGCGCGGTGCGCGATCGCTCGATGCTGGGGGAATAAATCATGGTCTCTGCGGCGGATTATCTACGCAAGGTGTTGCTCTCCCCCGTCTATGAGGCGGCGCGGGTGACCCCTTTGCAAACCCTGAAGAAACTCTCCGAGCGGCTCGGCAACCACGTCAGCCTGAAGCGGGAGGATCTGCAACCGGTCCACTCCTTCAAGCTACGCGGTGCCTACCACAAGATCGCCACCCTGACCGAGGAGCAGAAGGCGCGCGGCGTCATCGCCGCCTCTGCGGGCAACCACGCGCAGGGGGTCGCCCTGTCTGCCGCCAAGCTCGGCATCAAGGCGATCATCGTGATGCCCAAGACCACGCCGGACATCAAGATCGATGCGGTACGCCGTCAGGGCGGCAACGTAATGCTGTTCGGCAACAGCTTCGACGAGGCCTATGGCGAGAGTCGCCGCCTCTCCACGCTTGAGGGCTACACCCTGATCCCGCCGTTTGACGACGTTGAGGTGATCGCCGGGCAGGGCACCATCGGCAAGGAGCTGCTGGAGCAGGATACCCACCTCACCCACGTGTTCGTGCCGGTGGGTGGCGGCGGCTTGGCCGCCGGGGTGGCGGTCTACATCAAACAGCTGCTGCCGGATGTGAAGGTGATCGGGGTGGAGGCTGAAGGCTCCGCCTGTCTCAAGGCAGCCATGGCTGCTGGCGAGCCGGTCAATCTGGAGCGGGTCTCGCTGTTTGCGGATGGTGTAGCGGTCAAGCGCATCGGCGAGGAGACCTTCCGCCTGTGCAACCAGTATCTGGACGAGGTAGTGACCGTCTCCAACGACCAGATCTGCGCCGCGCTGAAAGACATCTTCGACGACTGTCGCGCCATTGCCGAGCCGTCGGGCGCCCTGTCGTTGGCGGGCCTCAAGGCCTACAGCGAGCGGGAGCAGGTCAAAGGGGGGCGGATGGCGGCCATTCTCTCCGGTGCCAACGTCAACTTCCACAGCCTGCGCTACGTGTCGGAGCGCTGCGAGATCGGCGAGAAGCGCGAGGGCATGCTGGCGGTGACCATCCCCGAGCGTAAGGGGGCCTTCCTCGACTTCTGCCGTCAGCTTGGCCCCCGTATGGTGACCGAGTTCAACTATCGCTACGCCGATGCCGAGCAGGCGTCGCTGTTCGTCTCGGTGCGCCTCACCGGCGGTGACGAGGAGCTGGGCCAGATCATCGATCAGCTCGGTGGCAACGGCTACCCGGTGGTCAACATGACCGAGAGCGAGCTGGCCAAGAACCACGTGCGTTACATGATTGGCGGCCGCCCGGCCCGGCCCCTTGGTGAACGGCTCTACAGCTTCAAGTTTCCGGAGCAGCCGGGCGCCCTGATGCGCTTCCTCGAGACTCTGGGCTGTCGCTGGAACATCAGCCTGTTCCACTATCGCAACCACGGTGCCGACTACGGCCGGGTGTTGTGTGCCTTTGAGCTGCCAGACGAAGACGTGGCCGCCTTCCACGACTACCTGCGCGAGATTGGTTACGGCTGGAAAGAGGTGAGCGACGACCCCGCCTACCGTTTATTCCTGGCTAGTTGAGCAAGGGGGCTGCAACAACTCACCGGGAGGGAGGCGTTATGCCTCCCTTTTCTATTGCTGCGTGTGGATAGGTCCACTCCGTACGACGCAAAGTCATGGTTTAACTGGCAAAACAGTGTGAATAGGTACACAGGTGATTTTTACGCCGGATATTGCTGGCAAGCTCACACTCCTGATGGCTTGGTCATTTGAGGCTGCGTTCGGATGGGATACCCTGAATAGCGGAGAGGCCGCCTGACGGCTTCACACAGGGAAAGTGCGCACTCAGGCGCCCATAACGACTTATTGCAGAGGCGAAAATATGAATAAATCCATGCTTGCCGTATTGGTCAGTGGTTTGCTGGCGGCCGGAGCCGTACAGGCCGCCGCTCAGGACAATACCTGGTATGTCGGTGGCAAGGCCGGTTGGTCCAATTACTATGGCGTTGACCACAACCAGTATGCCGAGTCGATTGCCCAGACGTTGGGTAATACCAGCGAGAACACGGATGATCTGGGTCTGGGCCTGTTCGCCGGTTACCAGCTCAACCCCAACCTGGGTTTCGAGCTGGGTTATGACTGGCTTGGCAAATACGACACCACTTCGGGCACTGGCGCCAATACCCTCAAGACCGAAGCCAAGAGCCAGATGATTCAGGCCACCATGAAGATCAGCTTCCCGGCAACGAACGTGCTCGATCTTTATGGCCGACTGGGCGGTGCTTATGCCTGGACGGATAGCGAGATCAGCTTCGCCAATACCAGCGAGACCGGCAAAAAGCATGGCGCCGCCTTCGTTGGTGCGCTGGGTGCCGAATATGCCATCGATCGTGACTGGGCCGCCCGTCTGGAGTACCAGTACACCACGCCGCTGGGAGATGCCTCTCTCGATCGCTCCGGTATCGAGATGGATAACGGCCTGATCTCGTTCGGGATGCTCTATCGCTTCGGTCAGCAAGGTGGCGAGGTCGCTGCACCGGCGCCCGCTCCGGCAGCAGAACCGGCACCTGTAGCCGTGGTTGAGCCCAAGACCTTCAGTCTGAGTTCCGATGTGCTGTTCGAGTTCAACAAGGCGACCCTGAAGCCGGCTGCCAATCAGGCGCTCGATGCCCTGTTCAGCCAGATTGTGGCGGCCAATCCGAAAGATGGCGTCGCAACTGTCATCGGTTATACCGACCGGATCGGTTCCGACAACTACAACCTGGCGCTATCCGAGAAGCGGGCCCAGAGTGTGGCCAGCTATCTGGTATCCAAAGGCTTGTATGCCGACAAGGTACAAGTCGAGGGACGTGGCAAGGCCAATCCGGTCACTGGCAGCAGCTGTGCCAGCCGCTCCAAGCAGGAGCTGATCGCCTGTCTGGCACCGGATCGCCGGGTGGAAATCCATCTGGAAGGGGTTTCCCAGCCTGTCCAATAAGCAGAGCAACGGGAGCAATAAATGTAAAAACGGGAGGCTTGGCCTCCCGTTTCTTATGGGGTGTTTACGATGTCGTGCCTCAGAGCCCGAACAGCGGGCGCAGGCGAATGCCGATGAGGCTGCCCGCCAGGGCCATCAGCATCCAGACCCAGCCGTGCAGGCTGCCAGAGGCGGTGCCATCGAAGAAGCCGCCGAGGTTGCAGGCGGCGTACATGGCGCCCATCCCCATCAACAGGCCGCCGATGATGGAGGCCAGACTGTTGCCGATCCGCATCGGGGCGAAGTCGCCGCCACCACTCAAACAGCGCGCCAGCATGGCCCCCAGAATCCCGAGCCAGAACATGCCGACCATGGGGTTGATAAAGAGCGGCTGGGCCAGTTTCGGGTTCCCCTCGAACAGGCCAAACAGGGAGGCACCGCGCAGCGCCATGTCATAGACGGCGCCGGTGATGGTCCAGGCCGAGCCGTGCAGAGCGACCACGGACGAGTTGAGCAGGGCGATGATGATGCCGCCGGTCAGCACGGTGAAGCGGCCATCGCGCCAGAACAGGTTGCCACCGCTGAAGAGGGGCTTGAGCTCGCCGGTACGCTTGAGTTCGCTGTTGCGAAACAGCAGGAACAGCGTGGCGACCAGCACCAGGTTGAGCAGCATGCCGCTCCAGATATTGCCGGTCAGATCTCGGGCCAATACCACATGGCTGGAGAAGGTAGCCTCCAGTTCGGGGCGGAACTGGTTGCTGATAAGGGTGCCAATGCCGTAGCAGATCAGCACCAGCCAGAAGCGGGGTTGCCCCTCGCCGCAGCAGTAAAGAGTGCCGGTGGCGCAGACGCCAGCCAGCTGCATGCCGATGCCGAACAGGAAGGCACCGACGATGAAAGGAATGCCGATAGCCATCACGTTACCCACCATGGCATCGCCAAACAGGGCGTGGCTAAAGGAGAGGAAGGTGGTGAACAGCAGAATTTCGATAGCGATGGTGAGTAGGTGAACCCGCACATAGTAGCTGTTGCGCTTGGTCAGCATTTCGCGCCAACCGAAGACGATGCCGAAGCGGCTGAAGGAGAGGGTGAAGCCGAAGCCGAATCCGATCAGGGCCATCAGAGCCCATTTCATACCAAAGGTATTGCCAAGCCAGAGTAACGCTCCCCCCGCGATTGCCACGATGGGGAGCGACCATTTTCGATTCATGTCTGTTGATCCTTGCAGTTGGTTTTCAGAGGGGCGGATCCTATTCCCTCGTGGAGTCCAATGCTACCCATTTAGTCAATGCAGAGAAAAAGGGGGGCGCTGACTCCCGTCAGCGCCGGGGATCAATGGCGGGTGGTGTCGAGATGGAAGTGGTGAGTCTGCCTGGTCAGGATGCGGGCGTGCTGGGCGACCATGGTCGCCTCTTCGGCGGCCTGACTGGCGCTCTGGTTGGCCTCGGCCGCCAACCGCGACATCTCCCCGACCTGATGGTGGATCCCTTGCACCAGCCGGGTCTCATCGCTCATCAACTGATCGACCTGAGCGATGCGCTGATTGATCTCCTCGCAGCTCTGCGCGATCCGGGCGACGCTCTGGCGCGCTGTCATCGTGTGAGTGACCGCCTGTTCGACCCGGGCCAGCTCGGTATCCATCTCGCTGGCGGCGCGCAGGCTGACATCCTGGATCTTGCCGATGATGGTGTTGATCTCGGTGGTGGCGCTGCCGGTGCGGGTCGCCAGCGAGCGTACTTCATCAGCTACCACGGCAAAACCGCGTCCCTGTTCACCTGCCCGCGCCGCTTCAATGGCGGCGTTCAGCGCCAGCAGATTGGTCTGCTCCGCAATATCGTGAATGGCGCCCGCCAGCCCGGCAATCTGCTGCGAGAGGCCAGCCAGATCCGAAATGGTATGGGAGACCTGCTTCACTCCCGTGACTTGTTCCCCGATCACCTGTTCCACGGTGTGGATGGCGAGTGTCGCCTCTTGTGCCCGCTCTGCTGACTGCAGGGTTTGCTCCCCCACCTGATGCAGCTGGCTACCCGCCTGTTCAATGGAGTGGGTGAGCTGTTCGATGGCCTGTTCGATATGGTGGGCCGCCCCGACCTGAGCCTGACTGTCATCGGTGTGCCGTTGTGCCATGGCGGTCAGGCTGGTGGCGCGATCATCCAGCGTACTGGCGCTGCGCTGCAGGGACTCCACCAGGGTTGCCAGCTGGTCACGCATGGCCCCGATCTGGCGGATCAGCTCGCCGATGGCATCAAGCCCCGGCTCCGGCATGGGGCGGTTCAACTCCCCTTCGGCGATGGCGGCGGTGGCCTTGCCAGCGGCCAGCAGTCGCTGTTGGGTCGGGCGTCCCAGCCAGAAGATGAGTCCGGCCCCCAGCAGTGCGGCGCACAACAGTAGGGCGTAACAGAGTCGGGTGGTGTTGGCGAGATGGGCCATCTGCTCGGCGGCATACTCGTTGCCGCGGATGACGGTGGCGTCCACCCCTAGCCGGTGGGCGTTATAGAGGGTGTGCAGGCGTGCCGCAATCGCGCCCGCCTGCGCCAGATCCCCCGCCTTGATGGCGGGGACAAACTTGTCGTTGAGCAACTGCCAGAACAGTTCCCCCTGCACTTTTTGCTCCCCCAGCAGCAGCTCCCTGAGGGGCTCGTTCAGGCTGCTCTCTTGCCAGAAGCGGTTACGGATCTCGAACTCTTGCTGAAGCCGGGTGAGGGTTTGCAGCAGGTGCTCCCGCTCCTCCGGTTTGGCATGGAGCAGGGTGTAGACCTGCAACTGGGATTCGATGAGGTAGAGAGGCGGCGGCAGAATATCGGCTACCACATCCTTCCCCTGTCCCATCTGATCGGCTGCGCTCCGGACCGAATAAAGCCCGAAAAAGCTGATGGAGATCAGCGTGATAATGACCATGATCCCCAGAACCTGACCAAAAAGCAGAGATCTGTCGTGAATGTGCTTGAGCATGTTGCCTCCATTCGGCTCCGTTCATGGATAGCATAGCTCTCTGGCGGGATAGTGAGACTCGGGTGTGGTCTGTTGATGGCGAGTCGGCTCTGGAGAAGGGGAAGTCGCAGTCTGAAGGGCGCTGGTGGCACGAAAAAGAACCCCGGCTGATGAGCCGGGGTCGATGGTGGTGAGGCGGTGTCAGGTACGGCTTGGCGCGGCTTTGCCGCTGCGCAGCCCATCCAGACTGAACAGCACCAGCGCGCTCCAGATGCAGGCAAAGGTGAGCAGTTTGTCCATCGCCAGCGCTTCCCCATAGAGGGTGACCGCGAGGATGAACATCAGGCTGGGGCCTATGTACTGGAAGAAGCCCAGGGTGGAGAGCTTGAGCCTGGTCGCGGCGGCAGTGAAGCAGAGCAGGGGGGCCGTGGTGACGGCGCCTGCGGCGATCAGCAGCAGGTTGAGTTGCCAATCGTTCTGGGTGAGATGGCTGGTGGGGCTGTCGGCAAAGCCCCACAGATAGATGGCCGCTGGCGGCAGCATGATCATGGTTTCGATCAGCAGACCGGTGAGGGCATCGAGGGCCAGTTTTTTGCGCACCAGCCCATAGATGGCAAAGCTCGACGCCAGCACCAGCGCAATCCAGGGCAAGGAGCCAAAGGCGATAAGCTGGATCGCCACCCCGGCAAAGGCCAGCGCCACCGCCCACCACTGCAGGCGGCGCAGCTTCTCGTTCAGAAACACCATTCCCAACAGTACGTTGAACAGCGGGTTGATGTAGTAGCCGAGGCTGGCATCCAGCATGTGACCGTTGTTGATGGCCCAGATGAACAGCAGCCAGTTGCCGCCGACGGTAACCGAGGTAAACGCCAGGGTGAGCAACACTTTTGGCTGGCGCAGCACCGCCTGCACCTTGTGCCACTGACGGCCTGCCAGGGTCAGTACCATCAGCAGCACGCAGGACCAGATCATCCGGTGGGTCAGGATTTCGGCGGCCGGGACGGCAGAGATGGTCTTGAAATAGATGGGGGCTATGCCCCAAAGGGTATAGGCGCACAGGGCGTAGATGACGCCCTGACGCTGGATCTGTTGCGGCATGCGGATGACCTTTACTGAAGCGTTGGATGCGGGAAAACATCGCAAAAAATCAGTGTAGCGATCCTTTTGCGGGGAAAGAAGCGAATAAACGAAGTTTGAGGGATAAGAGGAGGGGGGCTGGCCGGTCAGCCTTTACCGCGGCGGATCTTGTCGACGTCCATCAACAACCACAACATCAGGGCGATGGCGGAGATCCAGGGGCCCCAGGTCACGTAGGCCTCGCCGTGCCCCAGCACGAAGAACAGCAGGGGCAAACCGATCACCAGAAAAAGTACGCTTCCCAGAAAAAATAGCATTTTTGTCTTTATATTTAACATGTTGGCTTTTTTATCATTATAAGGATTGAGCCCGGTGATGGAAGGCCAAAAATGCAAAAGGGGGGATTTCTCCCCCTTTTTGATCCGATAGTGCTGCTTTGTCGTGTTATTCCAGCTGAATCCAGGTGCTTTTCAGCTCGGTGTACTTCTCCAGCGCATGAAGTGACTTGTCGCGACCGTTACCGGACTGTTTGAAGCCGCCAAATGGCATGGTCATGTCACCACCGTCCCAGTTGTTGACGAACACGGTACCGGCGCGCAGGGCGCGCGAGCCTTTCACCGCCTTGTTGAGATCCGCCGTCCAGATCGCCGCCGCCAGCCCATAGTCGGTGTCGTTGCCCAGCGCAATGGCTTCTTCCAGGGTATCGAAGCCGGTCACCGCCAGCACAGGGCCGAAGATCTCCTCGCGGAAGATGCGCATCTGCGGGGTCACGTCGTCGAAAATGGTGGGTTCGATATAGAAGCCGCCACTCTCCATATTGGTGCGGTTGCCGCCCAGCAGCAGCTTGGCCCCCTCCTGCTTGCCAATCTCGATATAGCGCAGCACCTGCTCCATCTGGATGTTGTCCACCATGGCGCCAATGCGGGTCGCAGGGTCGAGCGGGTTGCTCGAGATCCACTCGCGGGCATGGGCCAGCAGTCGCTCCATAAATTGCGGTTTGATGCTGTTTTGCACCAGCAGGCGAGAGGCGGCGGTGCACACCTCGCCCTGGTTGTAGAAGATGGCGCCAGCGGCGCTCTTGGCCGCAGCGTCCAGATCCGGTGCGTCGGCCAGTATGATGTTGGGGCTCTTGCCGCCGCACTCCATAAAGGCGCGCTTGAGGTTGGACTTGCCGGAGCACTCCACCAGATGTTTACCGATCTTGGTGGAGCCGGTAAAAGTGATGCAATCCACGTCCATGTGCATGGCCAGCGCCTCGCCCACGGTGTGGCCAAAGCCCGGCAGCACGTTGAACACACCGTCCGGAATGCCCGCTTCCTTGGCCAAACTTGCGATACGCAGGGCGGTCAGCGGAGATTTTTCGGAAGGCTTGAGAATGACCGAGTTGCCGGTAGCGAGCGCCGGGCCCAGCTTCCAGCAGGCCATCACCAGCGGGAAGTTCCAGGGTACTATGGCGGCAACCACCCCGAGCGCTTCGCGGGTCACCAGCGCCAGTGCTGACTCCTCCACCGGGGCGACCTGATCGTAGATCTTGTCGATCGCTTCGGCGTTCCAGGCGATGCAGTTGGCGGCGGCGGGAGCGTCATAGCCCATGGCATCGCCGATGGGTTTGCCCATATCGAGCGACTCCAGCAGCGCCAGCTCAACCTTGTTAAGGCGCATCAGCTCGGCGAAACGCTGCATGATCTGTTTGCGCTGTTTCGGCGGCAGGCCGCTCCAACGCTTGTCGTTGAAGGCGTCACGCGCAGCCTGTACCGCTAGTTCGGCATCGGCGGCATCGCAGGCTGCCACCTTGGTCAGCAGCTTGCCATTGGCCGGGTTGATGCAATCGAAGGTGGCGCCATTGACGGCATCCCGATAGCTGCCGTTGATAAAGGCTTGCGAGGGCAGGGTCAGATGGGCGGCCTTGTGTTGCCACTGGGCCAGGGTCAGGTCACTCATGTTCACTCCTTGAACCGGCAAAAGTCAGTTTCCGCGTATCAATATGCTAAACATCTTGCCGCTTGTAAATCCATCTTGTAACAATTCATTAAACATTGCTCCCCTGCCGATGCGCGTCTGAATGTCAGAAACTGGCGGGGGTGTTGGCCGAAATCAGCACGCACTCCTGTTCGCCACTATTGCGAAAACGGTGGGGGGTGCGGCTGTCGAAGTAGTAGCCATCCCCGGCGCCCAGCAGGTAGATCTGCTCGCCCACGGTCACTTCAACTTCGCCCTTGATGACGATGCCGCACTCTTCACCCTCGTGGCTCAGCATGTCGTCGCCGGTGTCGGCGCCCGGTGGCAGCACCTCCTGCAACATGCCGATGGCGCGGTTGGCGCGGCTGTGCCCGACCAGCCGGTAGCTGATGGGATGCGTGCCGAGATCCGGCATATCGGCGGCGCGGAAGATCACTTCGGTGCCCATTTCGGTCTCTTCGGTGAAGAAGCTGGCCAGCGACATGGGGATCCCTTCCAGCACCTTGCGCAGGGAGGCGACAGAGGGGCTCACCTGATTTTTCTCGATCTGGGAGATAAATCCGTTGGTCACACCGGAGCGCTTGGCCAGCTCGCGCTGGGAGAGGGCCGCCTTGGTGCGAACCGCCTTGAGGCGGTGACCGATATCCATCTATAGACACTCCTTGACTGTTTACTATTATTAAAATTGTGTTAAATATCTTATACCACCCTGCTGATGCGTCTAGCTAGGGGTGGCACCAGACAGGGCGATAACGGGCCCTTTTTTATGGATTCAGGTGTTTAATTTAATAGGCATTGGCCGACAGTTGCTAAACACCTTAAGGATGAGGTGACCATGAAACCGATCAGCGACATCAATACGCCCTCCGACATGTCCGCCTTCTGGATGCCGTTCACCGCCAACCAGCAGTTCAAGGCGGCGCCGCGTATCCTGAAGTCGGCAGAGGGGATGTATTATCACTCAGAGGATGGCCGCAAGATACTGGATGGCACAGCCGGACTCTGGTGTTGCAACGCGGGCCATGGTCGGCGCGAGATTGCCGAGGCGGTCTCCCAGCAGATTTCCCACCTCGATTTCGCCCCCACTTTCCAGATGGGCCACCCCCTGCCGTTTGAGCTGGCCAACAAGCTGGTGGAGATCGCCCCCAAGGGGTTTGGCCACGTCTTCTATACCAACTCAGGCTCAGAGTCGGTCGATACCGCGCTCAAAATCGCGCTGGCCTGGCAGCGGGCTCGCGGTCAGGGCACCCGTACCCGGCTGATTGGCCGCGAGCGTGGCTATCACGGGGTCGGCTTTGGCGGCATCTCGGTGGGGGGCATTCCCGGCAACCGCAAGTGGTTCGGCTCCCTGCTGACTGGGGTGGATCATCTGCCTCATACCCTCAACATCGCCAAGAACGCCTTCACCAAAGGGCTGCCCGAGGAGGATGTGGCACTGGCCGACGAGCTGGAGAAGATCGTCTTCCTGCACGATGCCAGCAATATCGCGGCGGTGATCGTCGAGCCCATCGCTGGCAGTACCGGCGTGCTGATGCCCCCCAAAGGCTACCTCAAGCGGCTGCGGGAGATCTGCACCAAGCACGGCATCCTGCTGATTTTTGACGAGGTGATCACCGGTTTCGGCCGCCTCGGTTCCCCCTTCGCCGCCCAGGAGTTCGATGTCATCCCCGACATGATCACCTGCGCCAAGGGGCTGACCAACGGCGCTATCCCCATGGGGGCGGTACTGGTGCAGAAGCACATTTATGACGACATGATGGCGGCAGGCAAGGGGGCTATCGAGCTGTTCCACGGCTACACCTACTCCGGTCATCCGGTGGCGGCGGCTGCGGGTCTTGCGACCCTCGAGATCTATCGCAACGAGAACCTGCTCAGCCGCGCTGCCGATCTGGCGGGCTACTGGGAGGAGGCTGCCCATTCGCTGAAGGGCTGCAAGCATGTGAAGGATGTACGCAACTACGGGCTGGTGGCGGGTATCGAGCTGGAGTCCATGCCCGATGCACCGGGCAAGCGCGCCTACGAGGTGTTTGTTCGCTGCTTCGAGAAGGGGGCATTGATCCGGGTGACCGGCGACATCATCGCCCTGTCGCCGCCCCTCATCATCGAGCGCAGCCAGATCGACGATCTCTTCACCCTGCTGCAGGATGCCCTGCAGGCACAACCCTAACCCATTTGATGGCCCCGCACTGGCGGGGCTTTGCGTTGGTTTGCTCAGCGCATTTACCACATCAGTTATCACGGAGGATACATGACATACAGGGTCAGCAACTTCATCAACGGCCAGCTGCAGGAGAGTCGCAGCGAGCGCCAGGGTGCCATCTTCAATCCCGCCTGCGGCAAGCAGCAGGGGAGTGTGGGGCTTTCCAGCGCCGCCGAGTGTCAGGAGGCGATCGCCATCGCCGAGCGCGCCTTTGCCGACTGGTCGCAAACCCCTCCGCTGGTACGGGCCCGGGTCTTTTTCCGCTTCAAGGAGTTGATGGAGCAGCACAGGGACGAGCTTGCCCAGCTCATCAGCCGCGAACACGGCAAGGTCTTCTCCGATGCGCAGGGTGAGCTGACCCGCGGGTTGGAGGTGGTGGAGTTTGCCTGCGGCATCCCTCATCTGCTCAAGGGGGAGCACTCCCTCAACGTCGGTCGCGGGGTAGACAGCTACTCCATGATGCAGCCGGTCGGGGTTTGCGCCGGTATCACCCCGTTCAACTTTCCGGCCATGGTGCCGCTCTGGATGTTCCCGGTCGCCATTGCCTGCGGCAACACCTTTATTCTCAAACCCTCCGAGAAGGATCCCTCCCTCTCGCTGCGGATGGCCGAGCTGCTCAAGGAGGCCGGTCTGCCGGACGGCGTGCTCAACGTGGTGAACGGTGACAAGGAGGTGGTGGATGTGCTGCTGACCGACCCGCGAGTGGGTGCTGTGTCGTTTGTCGGCTCCACCCCCATCGCCCAGTATATCTATGCCACCGCCTCGGCCCATGGCAAACGGGTGCAGGCGTTGGGCGGCGCCAAGAATCACATGGTGGTGATGCCGGATGCGGACCTCGATCAGGCGGTCTCCGCCCTGATGGGGGCTGCTTATGGGGCTGCGGGTGAGCGCTGCATGGCGATCTCGGTGGCCGTGGTGGTGGGGGACGAGACCGCCGATGCGCTGGTGGCCAAGCTGACGCCGCTGGTGGAAAACCTGCGGGTAGGCCCGGGGCTGGGCCAGAGCCCGGAGAACGAGATGGGGCCGCTCATCAGCAAGGAACATCTGGCCAAGGTGCGCGGCTACGTGGATCAGGGGGTGGCCGAAGGGGCCACGCTGCGGGTCGATGGTCGCACGCTGAGCCACGACGAGGGTTACTTTATCGGTGGCTGCCTGTTTGACCAGGTGACCCCCGAGATGCGCATCTACCGCGAGGAGATCTTCGGCCCTGTGCTCTCGATTGTGCGGGTGCCGGACTACGAGACGGCGCTGCGCCTCATCAACGAGCACGAGTACGGCAACGGTACCGCCATCTTTACCTGTGACGGCGACACCGCGCGGGACTTCACGGCGCGGGTGCAGGTCGGTATGGTAGGGGTGAACGTTCCCATTCCGGTGCCGATGGCGTTTCACAGCTTTGGCGGCTGGAAGCGCTCCATCTTCGGGCCGCTCAACATGCACGGGCCGGATGGGGTTCGCTTTTATACCCGGATGAAGACGGTCACGGCGCGCTGGCCCCAGAGCCTGCGCAGTGGTGCCGAGTTCTCCATGCCAACCATGAAGTGACGCGCTGGCGCGTGCTCATGGCCTAACCTCTTGCCCCCGCCGGTCAATGATTGACGGGGGCGAACTCTGTAAAGGAACAACAGATGCGATTGGGAATTCTCGATTGTGACCGGCTCGATCCCGATCTGGCGGATCGTTTTGGCCCCGTTTACTCCGAGATGTTTATCAGGGGCTTTGCGGCCCTGGCCCCCGAACTGGAATTTCTGGTCTGGTCGGCTCTTGATGGGGAATTGCCGGAGGATCTGCACGAGTGCGATGCCTGGCTCATCACCGGCTCGCGCCACGACGCCTATAGCGATATCCCCTGGATTCAGGCACTGCGGGCGTGGATCCGCCAGGCGCACGATGCCGACGTCAAGCTGGCCGGTGTCTGCTTCGGTCATCAGGTGATCGCCCAGGCGCTGGGCGGAGAGGTGGTGAAGTCCACCAAGGGATGGGGGCTGGGAGTGTCGGTGCATCCCATGCTGGCAGATGAGCCCTGGATGGCGCCAGCGCGGGATCAGATCCGCATTCTGGCCAGTCATCAGGATCAGGTGGCCCTGCTGCCGCCGGGGGCGACCCGACTGGCGGGCAACGATTTTTGTCCCAACTTCATGTTCTTGCAGGGGAACAACATAGTGGCCATTCAGGGGCACCCCGAGTTCTCGGTGGAGTACAACCGGGCGCTGATCGAACGGCGCCGTGGCCTGCTGCCCGACGAGCGTTACCAGAGCAGCCTCTCCTCGCTGGAGGGGGAGGTGGATTCGGCGACCATGATGCAGTGGCTGCTGCAGTTTCTGGGGATCCTGCCGCTGCGGGCTGGCGCGGCCTGAGCCCGGTTTGTCAGCCACCCCTTCGGATGCTAGATTTTGTAGCAAAATGAAGGATCAAGCGCTGAGATGTCGGGATCGGATGGTACACTGGCCGCCCTTTGTGGCGGCCTGTTTGTCTGGCGTGATCGCCGCACCAGCTTGAGAGGGTGAAGCCTTGAAACTACAGCAATTGAAGTATTTGATCGCGATCCGGGACCACAACCTCAATGTGTCCGTGGCTTCCGATGCGCTCTTCACCAGCCAGCCGGGGGTCAGCAAACAGATTGGCCTGCTGGAGAGCGAGCTGGGGGTGCGGATTTTCGAGCGCCGTGGCAAGCACCTGCACCGCATTACGCCGGTGGGGGAAGAGATCATCAAGTGTGCCGAGGCGATGCTCAATATCGAGAGCAAGATCAAGGCGATCTCCCGCGAGTATCTGGATCCGACTGTGGGCACCCTCAATATTCACACCACCCACACCATCGCCCGCTACCTGTTGCCTAAGTCGGTCACCTACTTCACCAAGAAGTACCCCAAGATCTCGTTTCACCTTCATCCGGTGATGTCGGCGAGCAAGGAGCAGATCAGCAAGGGTTACTCCGATTTTTCCATCGTTGCCCACGAGATTGGCTTCGACAAGGAGCTGATCGCGCTGCCCGCCTACCTCTGGACCCTCTCGCTGGTGGTGCCGCAGGATCACCCGCTGGCCAAGGTGAAGAAGCCGACCCTGGAGCAGCTCTGCCACTACCCCATCCTCAGCTACGAGAGCGGCGCCACCGGTCGTCAGGTGCAGGACGAGGTATTCCATGCCGCCGGTCTCACCCCGAGCTACTACATGACGGTGATGGACGCCGGGGTGATCAAACGCTACGTGGAGCTGGGCTTTGGCATCGGCATCATCTCCTCGCTGGTGGCCAACGACACCGACAGCCCCGGGCTGGTCTCCATCAATCTGGAGCACCTGTTCAAGCCCTGCCCGGCGCAGATCTGTTTCAGCAAGAGCATATTGCTGCAGAACTACATGTATGACTTTATCAGCTCCTTCTCGCCTCACCTCACCAAAGAGGTGATCCAGAGCGTGATGCAGCAGCCGAGTCAGGCACGCATCGACGAGCTGCTGGCCGGGGTGGAGCTGCCCATCTATTGATCCCGATCGGATTCCCGATCGCTGCCGGTTGTCTCTTCAGTCAGGCTGGGCTCTACTCGGGGTTCAGCCTGTCTCTTTTGGGCTATCTCCATCGTCCGAGGTCTCTATGTCCCGCATTCTGCTGCTTGCCAATCTCAACTGTGATCATGTGCTCTCCCTCTCCGAACCGCTGGTGGCGGGGGCCCGGCTGCAATATGTGGATCAGGGGCGCAGGCTGGGGGGCGGCGCGGCCAACACCGGCATCGGGCTGGTGTGGGCGGGTCACGAGGTGACCATCGCCTCCCGTATCGGGCTGGACGAGACCGGCGACTGGCTGCTGGAGCAGGCGGCCGGTTACGGGCTGGATTGCAGCCATGTGGAGCGCTTTGGCGGCGAGACCGGCGAGCTGCTGATCCTGGTGGACTCCACCGGCGAGCGCACCATACTGCGCCGGCCGCGGCGTCCCGACCTGCCCGGCGATCTGCCGCTGGAGGGGATCGACTGCCTCTATGTGAACTATCCCGGCACCGCCATCATCAGCTACATGCGCCAGATGCTCGGCAAGAGCTTCGTGGTGGCCCAGTATCCCAAGGGCGGCCAAGCGCGCCGCCCCTGTCATGTGCTGGTGGCCTCCCGCTCCGATCTCGGTGAGGTGAGCGACCCCTGGCAACATGCCCGCCAGCTGGCGGGGGAGCAGCTCGAATGGCTGGTGCTGACCGAAGGCAAGGCGGGGGCGGTTGCCATCCATGGTGAGGAGCAGATCCGGGTCGCCGCCCGGCCAGTATCTGTGGTCGATACCACGGGGGCGGGGGATGCTTTCGCCGGCGGATTGATACACGGATTGGCGCGGGGTATGGCGATCAAGGATGCGTTGCAGTGCGCGGTGGACTGGGGCGCGTTTGCCGTCGCCTCCGAGAGCTCCATTCCCTCGGTCGCCCTGAAAAACTGGCTGAAACAACCCCACTGAACCACCTCCTTGACTGTCGATTGAGGGTCGGTTTGCGGGCCATATGGCTGCTGGTCGAAGGGGCTTGGTGAGGAGGACTATTCGGGAGATTTACCCGCCATAAAGCGGGTAAACGCCGGGCTAACCCGGCAAGTTTGCGATCAATCAAAGAAAGTGTCGATTTATGTGCATCTTCATCGACACCCGGTTGTGCTGCTCTTAACCTGTCACTCCGCAACTCAGATTAAGAGACAGGCCCCCCTCTGGCGAACCAATGGGCAAACAGAGGCAAACCGGTTGTCTCCTGCCTCTTAGCTCAATGTTGTCGTCCTGATTCCTGGCTTGTAGTAAGAGGCAAGTGCGACCATGCAACTGACACGATTTACCGACTACGCCCTGCGTACCCTGACCTTCCTGGCGGTTCAGCCGGGGGATCGTCTGTCGACCATTACCGAAGTGGCCGATACCTTCGGCATCTCTCGCAACCACGTGGTCAAAATTGTGCACCAGCTTGGCATCAAGGGGTACATCGAAACGGTACGCGGCAAGCACGGTGGCATCCGCCTCGGTCGCTCTGCGGTCTCCATCAATTTGCGGGATGTGGTGATGGACATGGAGCATGTGCTCTGTCCGGTCGATTGCAAGCGTGAGAACTGCCGTCTCTCCGGCGGCTGCCGCATTCAGGGCATTCTGCGCCGCGCGCCATGAACGCCTTCCTCGAAGTGCTGGGTGAGTACACTCTGGCTGATGCGGTGCGTGATCCTAACCGTCTCTGCCACCTGCTGGGTATCGAGCAAGAGACTATTGTGACCATGGCCTGACGGGGCGTGGAATATCGAACTAGATGTGAAAGGGGCCTGATGGCCCCTTTTGCTTTTGTACGCGGGAGGTTTTTAGCGACTGCCCGGCTGGCGGATCAGGGTGATGGCGCCGTGCAGGCAGGCGAGGCCGCAGGCACCGCAGCCATTGCAGGCATCCATATTGACGTTGATGCCGTCGGCCGTGGCCTTGATCGCCTGCTGGGGACAGGCATCTTCACAGAGCAGGCAGTAGAAGCCCTGCCGTGCCTGACAGCTCTCTTCAATCTGCACCCGGGTCTGCACCTGCCGACCCAGTTGCAGGTCGAGGGCGCCGGTGGGACAGGCTCTGGCGCAGCTGCCGCAGTAGCTGCACTGGCCGCAGGCGAGATCGAGCACCGGGGTACCGGCGATGGGGCTCCCCTCGTACTCCTCCTGGGTGGCCGGTTTGAGCAGACCACGCGGGCAGGCCTTGAAACACTCGCCACAGCGGGTGCAGAGGGAGAGGTACTGGGACTCCTCGATGGCCCACGGCGGGCGCGCTTCATGGCAAACCACGGCGGGCTTGCGGGAAGCTTGCCAACCTTGTGTCAGCCAACGGAGGAAATAGTGAGTCATGCTCGCCCCTGATACCTATTAGGGGTTAATTTTATCGAAGTTTCGGGAAGCAGGCCAGAGAATAGCGGCCGTCAGGATCGCAAGCGCAGTTGCCCTTGTGTAAGCTAGGCGGGTCTTATTACGTGGTTGAATGAAAACATATGTGGCTATTTCTCTGGCGTGCGTCCTTGCTCTATGTCTTTCCCCTGCTGATGTTGGCCTACTGCCGCATCAAGGATATCGAGTTCGCCGAGCTTGATACCGGCGTCAACACCCACAAGTGGGTGGTGCTGGCCGCCTACCTCATCTACGTGGTGCTCTGGATCCTGGTTAACCGCTATCTCGAACTCTTCCTGCGTCAGCGGAGCCGCAAATGATCGACCCCGGGCTCTGGGGGATCTTGCTGCCCGCCGCCGTGCTGGCCCTCGGGCTTGGCTGGCTGATCGGGCGGCGAGCAGCCACGGCGCAGGCTCAGGAGCTGATGCTGGCGCAGGAGCGTTATCAGGCACTGCAGGATCGCTTCGACGAGTTGCAGGATGAGCGGATGCAGGGCCAGCAGAAGCTGGATCAGCAGCAGACCCTGCTGATCAAGCTCACCGCCCGCCTCAAGGATGCGGAAGCGACCCTGCGCAGCGAACGGCTGGCCGCCGCCGAGAAGCTGCAACTGCAACAGGAGGCAGAGCAGCGCCTCAGCCAGCAGTTCGAGAACCTCGCCAACCGGATCTTCGAGCAAAACTCCGGCAACTTCCGCGAATTGAACCAGAACAGCCTCGATCTGCTGCTCACCCCGCTCAAAGAGCAGCTCGAGGGCTTTCGCCGTCAGGTGGGGGAGACTCACGCCCAAGAGACGGCTCAGCGCCACAGCCTCAAGTTCGAGCTGGAGCGCCTCGCCGAGCTCAATGCCCGCATGACCGAGGAGGCGGCGGCGCTGACCCGCGCCCTCAAGGGTGACAGCAAGCAGCAGGGCAATTGGGGGGAAGTGGTGCTGGCACGGATCCTCAGCGAGTGCGGCTTGCGCGAAGGTCACGAGTACCACACCCAGGTCAATATCGAGGTGGAGAAGGGCAAGCGCTACCAGCCCGACGTGATTGTCCACCTGCCACAAGAGAAAGACATCATCATCGACGCCAAGGTGTCGCTGACCGCCTACGAACGCTGGTACAACGCCGATGACGAGCTGGAGAAGGCGGTGGCGCTCAAGGAGCATGTCGCCTCGGTGCGCAACCATATCCGCGAGCTGGGTCGCAAGGATTACCAGCAGCTACCCGGGGTGCGCACCCTCGACTATGTGCTGATGTTCGTAGCGGTGGAGCCCGCCTTCCTCACCGCGATGGAGGCCGATCCCTCGCTGGTGCGTTACGGTCTCGACAACAACATCCTGCTGGTGAGCCCCACCAACCTGATGGTGGCGCTGCGCACCATCGAGAATCTGTGGCGCTACGAGCGGCAGAACCAGAATGCCCGCCAGATTGCCGAGCGGGCCGGTCGTCTCTACGAAAAGCTGCGGCTGTTTGTGGAGGAGATGCAGCAGATGGGCGGCAGCCTGCACAAGGCGCAGGAGAGCTACGACAAGGCAATGGGACGGCTGGTCAACGGCCGTGGCAACCTGATTGCGCAGGTCGAGCGTTTCCGAGAGCTGGGGGTTGAGGTGACCAAGAGCCTGCCCGAGCCGTTGGTTGAGCGGGCGCTGGAGCGTGACAAGGAGCGGGAGTAGTTTTCCCCTGCATCGCCATCCGCAAAAGGTCCAAACCCGGTTTGGGCCTTTTGCCATTTAACTTTGTTAACAGGCGATGGCTCCCATTCCCACTCGTCTTCTGAGTTTTTGGTATTGCTGGCCAAAGCTGGTTGTTTTTAGATCTGCACTGGTTGGTTGAGTCAATATATGAGCTGCGAGATAAAACATCCCCCGTTGTTTTAATGTCTGCGATCCATATTCCCCCCAACGGCTACCCCCTGTCTCATAGCTCGCTTCTTGCAAGGCGAAGATAACTTTCTCGGTAGGGTATGTATCTTCCTTACCGAATTGACCGAAAAACGAAGCGCGGAAGTGCCCAACAATATCTGGTGTAATATCCATCAAAAAACCTCTTTGTAAGAAGTAACCTCACGGTTACGCAATTAGAATGAGGGTGTTTGGAGTATTGCTCAACTCATTGTTTATAATGGTTTTTCATTGACGAATTCGTCATGTGAGGCTTTTGGTTTTATGTCTGACCATGTAACAGGCAAATAGAAACGGCCCACCGAAGTGGGCCGTTTCTATTTGCACTGCCGATGTGGATCAGCGGCTGGCGGCGCGGGCGCTCAGCTCGGCTTTCTCGCTATCGCTCAGGAAGGCCAGGGTCAGGCCGTTCTGCTGGGCGGTGCGGATCTCGCTGGCGGTCATACCAGCAGCCGGAGCGGCCACCTCATATTCGTGCGGCAGGTCGATCCCTTCCACCGCCGGATCGTCGGTGTTGAGGCAGGCCAGCACGCCGGCGGCCAGGAACTGGCGGATCGGGTGTTCGGTCAGGCTCGCCACCGTGGTGGTCTGGACGTTGGAGGTGAGGCAGGATTCGATGCCGATGCGGTGCTCGGCCAGATAGGCCATCAGGGCCGGGTCCTGAATCGCTTTGACGCCGTGGCCGATACGCTCGGCGCCCAGCTCGCGAATTGCTTGCCACATGCTCTCGGGGCCAGCGGCTTCACCGGCGTGTACGGTGACGCGCATGCCTGCATCGCGCACCTTGCGGAAGTGGTCGACAAAGAGTTCCCCCGGGAAGCCCAGCTCGTCACCGGCCAGATCGATGGCGACCAGCTTGTCGCGGTGGGCCAGACAGGCGGCCAGCTCCTGATTGCACTGCTCGGTGCCGAAGGTGCGGCTCATGATGCCGATCAGGTTGGCCTTGATGCCGAAGTCACGGCTGCCCGCGGCCACGCCGTCGATGATGGCTTCCACCACGCCTTGCGGGTGCAGCTTGTGGGTCATCGCCATATAGGCCGGGCTGAAGCGCAGCTCGGCATAGTCGATACCGGCGCGCAGCAGGTCTTCCACGTTCTCGTAGGCAACCCGGTGGCAGGCGTCATAGTCGGCCAGCACGGCCACGCCCCAGTCCAGCTTCTTCAGGAAGGCAACCAGACTCGGCTCGTTCTCGACTATCTGTACGTGGGGACGCAGCGCTTCCAGCTCGAAGGCGGGCAACTGAATGTTGTGTTGGCGACCCAGCTCGAGGATGGTTTGCGGGCGGATGTTGCCGTCCAGATGGCGGTGCAGGTCGGTCAGGGGGAGAGATCTGTCAATCATAGGGGCGCCCTCGTCGAGTCAGGTTTGAAAGCCTGCCATTCTAGGCGGGGCTTTCAAAAAAGATACCCCGTTTATGGTTAAACGGGGTTCTGGCGGGCGGTGATTTGTCAGGGCGTGATGGGAATCGTTTTTCCCGGGGACTCAGGAGAGATCGAGTTCCTTCAGCTTGCGGGTCAGGGTGTTGCGACCCCAGCCAAGCAGGCGCGCTGCTTCCTGTTTGTGGCCGTGGGTGTGTTCCAGCGCCGTCTCCAGCATGATCCGCTCGAACTGGGGCATGGCATCTGCCAGGATGTCTGTCTCTCCCAGCGCCAACTTGCTGGCCACCCACTCTTGCAACTGTTGCTGCCAGCAACCGGGCAACGCCGGTTGGCCCGGTTCGGCGTTGTGGGTGATGGGGGTGAGCAGCTCGGCAGGCAGGTCGCCGACCAGCACTTCCTGACCGGATGCCATCACGGTGAGCCAGCGACAGACGTTCTCCAGCTGGCGCACGTTGCCCGGCCAGGGCAGGCGGCTGATATAGGCCTGGGTATCGGGGTGCAGGCTCTTGGCCTCGACGTTCAGCTCTTTGGCTGCGCGCAGCAGGAAGTGACGGGCCAGCTGGGGGATATCCTCACGGCGCTCCTTGAGGGCGGGGATGTGGATTCGGATGACGTTGAGGCGGTGGAACAGATCCTCGCGAAACTCGCCATCGGCGACCCGCTTCTCCAGATTCTGGTGGGTGGCTGCGATGATCCGTACATCCACCTGCACCGGCTGGTGGCCGCCGACTCGATAGAACTGGCCATCGGCCAAGACACGCAGCAGCCGGGTTTGCACATCCAGCGGCATGTCGCCGATCTCGTCGAGAAACAGGGTGCCGCCGTCGGCCTGCTCGAAGCGGCCGTGGCGGATGTTGTTGGCGCCGGTGAAAGCCCCCTTCTCGTGACCGAACAGTTCCGATTCGATGAGATCTTTCGGGATAGCCGCCATGTTGAGGGCGATAAAGTTCTTGTGTGCGCGCGGGCTGTGCTTGTGCAGGGCGTGGGCGACCAGCTCCTTGCCGGTACCGCTCTGACCGTTGATCAGCACCGAGATGCTGGAGCGTGACAGGCGACCGATGGCGCGGAACACCTCCTGCATCGCCGGTGCCTCACCGATGATTTCGGGAGTGGCGGTGGCTTCTTGCTGACGAGACTTGCGCTTGGTGCGCTGCTCCTTGAGGTGATTCTCGGCGCGGCGCACCAGGGTCACGGCTTCGTCGATGTCGAACGGTTTAGGCAGGTACTCGAAGGCGCCACGCTGGTAGGCGTTAACCGCGCTATCGAGATCCGAGTGGGCGGTCATGATGATGATGGGCAGATCGGCCTGACGGCGGTGGATCTGCTCCAGCAGGCTCAGGCCGTCGATGCCCGGCATCCGGATATCGGAGAGGATGACATCGGGCGAGCGCAGCTCAAGGGCGTGCAGCAGGGCTTCGCCATCGGCAAAGCTCTCGCAGTTGAAGCCTTCGCTGCCGAGAGTGCGCTCCAGCACCCAGCGGATAGAACTGTCGTCATCGACGATCCACACTTTGGCGGTCATGGGGTTCCCTTACTTGCGAAGCGGTAGAAAAATGGTGAATTCGGTGTGACCCGGCCAGCTGATGCAGTCGATCCGCCCCTTGTGCTGGTCGATCAGGTTCTGGGCGATGGAGAGGCCGAGCCCGGTGCCCCCCTCCTTGCCGGTGATCATCGGGTAGAACAGGGTGTCGCGAATGGCATCGGGAATGCCGGGGCCGTTGTCGATGATCTTGATCTCCGCTGCCAGCCGGTAACGCTGGCCGTGGATGGTGATCTGGAACGCGGTGCGGGTCTTGATGCGGATAAGCCCGGTCTGATCGCCCAGTGCTTCGGCGGCATTGCGCACTATGTTGAGAAACGCCTGCTGCAGCTGATCCGGCTCCATCTCGAATTCGGGGATGCTGGGGTCGTAATCCCGCTCGATGTGAACAGAGGGAGGGAGTTCGAGCTCCACCAGTCGGCGTACCTGCTCCAGCACCGAATGGACATTGTGCATCTGGTGACGGCCGGGGCGCTGGGGGCCGAGCAGCCGATCGACCAGTACCCGCAGCCGGTCGGCCTGTTCGATGATGATGCCGGTATATTCGCGCAGCGCCGGATCCGGCAGCTCTTTTTGCAGCAGCTGCGCCGCGCCGCGCAGGCCGCCGAGGGGATTCTTGATTTCGTGGGCCAGCCCGCGCACCAGCTCCTTGGCCGCCAGCTGTTGGGCATGTTGCTGCTGCTCCTGACTGATCTTCTTCTGCTGGTCGATCTTGCGCAGCTCCACCACCAGCAGACGCTGTTCGTGGTCGGCCATCGGGGTGGCGCTCAGCTCCACCAGTCGCGGTTCTCCCTCTACCACCAGAGTCACTTCGCTATCGGTAAAGCCTTGCCCTGACACGAGGCACTGCTTGAGCCGCTGCAAATCGAGGGAGATATGTTCCAGCAGATGGGGCAGTTCGATGCCGATCAGCCTGCGTTCACTGAGGGAGAGCAGCTGTTCAGCCGCCGGGTTGACGAACTGGATGCAGAGCCGCTCATCCATCAGGATCACGGCTGTCAGCAAATTATCCAAGAGTGTTTTGGCGTTGTCCGAGCGGGTTGGCACAGGTTTCTCCCTAAAACGGTGCTACACACCTGTTATGCACCGATATGGTGCATAGAGTTTACCCGCATCGGTGCGCTATATCACCCCTGGTCGGCTTTGGGGGTGGGTTTGGGAGCCGGCGTCACGCTCGCTCTATGCAGGTAAAAGGTGACTGCACTGGATTTAGCAAGGATCGTACCGTCTTTGGCGAGCAGCTCGAGCTGAGCCTCGTGGGCGCCGCGATCGACGTTTTCGACGCGGACAGAGAGGCTGTTACTGACGATGGGGGCGGCTTTGCCATCCAGAGTCAGGCGCACATCATACTGGGTCGGAGGTTTGGGGCTGATGGTGCCCTGAAAGACGATGTTGCCTGTGTTGTCGCGCAGGGTGCTGCCCTGTTCCGGGGAGAGCAGTTCGATGGTCAGCTTGGCCGCCTCTTTCTCTTTCTTGGCATCGGCGCCGGTCAGGCTATTGAAGTTATCCACCTGCACCGATCTGGGCGCGCTGCTGCCCAGCAGCGGGGCGACCCGCAGATCGACCTCTTTGGCGTTTTTGCCGGGGGGGGGCGCATCCGAGTAGTGGGTGATGCCATTGCCATCGACCCAGGAGTAGACCTTGGCCGCGTCCGCAGCGAACGAGGTCAGCAACAGGAGGCTGAGCACCCCTATGCCATGCTTGTTGTTCATCCATCTCTCCTTGACGGTATTTTGCTTAATCCTATCAGAGAAAAAACCCGCCAGATGGCGGGTTTTGTCACGATTAAGCAAGCTGACCAGATTTAAACGGCCAGTCTGCTGAGCCTTAGACGGAGTAGTACAGTTCGAATTCCAGCGGGTGCGGAGTCATGCGCACACGGTCAACATCCTGCTGTTTCAGTTCCAGATAGGAGTTGATGAAGTCATCGCTGAACACGCCGCCACGTGTCAGGAACTCGCGGTCAGCATCCAGAGCGGCCAGGGCTTCGTCCAGAGAACCGGCAACGGTCGGCACTTCTGCGGCTTCTTCCGGCGGCAGGTCATACAAGTTCTTGTCCATGGCATCGCCCGGATGGATCTTGTTGATGATACCGTCCAGACCGGCCATCAGCTGGGCAGCGAAGGCCAGGTACGGGTTGGCAGCCGGATCCGGGAAGCGCACTTCGATACGACGGGCTTTCGGGCTCGGTACCACCGGGATACGGATGGAGGCAGAGCGGTTGCGGGCAGAGTAGGCCAGCATGACCGGTGCTTCATAACCCGGAACCAGACGCTTGTAGGAGTTGGTGGTCGGGTTGGCGAAGGCGTTGATGGCCTTGGCGTGCTTGATGATACCGCCGATGTAGTGAAGAGCCATCTCGGACAGACCGCCATACAGGTCGCCAGCGAACAGGTTGACGCCGTTCTTGGCCAGAGACTGGTGGCAGTGCATGCCGGAGCCGTTGTCACCGAACATGGGTTTCGGCATGAAGGTGACGGTCTTGTTGTAGGCGTGAGCCACGTTGTGGATCACGTACTTCAGTACCTGTACTTCGTCAGCTTTCAGCGTAAGAGTGTTGAAGCGGGTAGCGATCTCGTTCTGACCGGCAGTGGCCACTTCGTGGTGGTGAGCTTCAACGACCTGGCCCATCTCTTCCAGCACCAGACACATGGCGGCGCGGATATCCTGGGAAGAGTCGACCGGTGCAACCGGGAAGTAACCACCTTTCACGAACGGACGGTGACCCTTGTTGCCATGCTCATAGGCAGTGCCGGAGTTCCATGCGGCTTCTTCAGATTCGATTTTCACGAAGCTGTGGCCCATGGTGTTGGAGAAAGTAATGTTGTCGAACATGAAGAATTCCGGCTCCGGCCCGAACAGCACGGTGTCAGCGATGCCGCTGGACTTCAGGAAATCTTCTGCACGTTTGGCGATGGAGCGCGGATCGCGATCGTAGCCCTGCATGGTGGCAGGCTCCAGCACGTCACAAACGATGTTCAGGGTGGTCTCTTCGGTGAACGGGTCCAGCTTGGCGGAGGCTGCGTCCGGCATCAGCACCATGTCGGATTCGTTGATGCCCTTCCAGCCGCCGATGGAGGAACCATCGAACATCTTGCCGTCTTCGAAGAAATCTTCATCAACCTGGTGAGCAGGGATGGATACATGCTGCTCTTTACCCTTGGTGTCGGTAAAGCGCAGATCAACAAACTTGACTTCGTGTTCCTGGATCAGGGCCAAAACGTTCTGGGCTGACATGCTAAGTAACCTCCGGTGTTAAAACTCTCTGGGTGAATGCGTCGTCGTATTCACATAAGCCAGTATCGTGCCAAGTTTGTGACAGCTTGATTTCAGGGCAATCTTGCTGAAGAGGCTCCCCAAAATCAGGCGATCTCGACTCGCGTTGCATCAATTTAGTGCGATGGTGGATCGTTTTGGTGCACTGTAATGGTGCGCGAAATACGGTCACCGCCCATCTAAGCAGGGTTTGTCAGAGAGGTCTATGATCCAGATCTGTTGTTATGCGCGAATGTACTGCAATTCTGCTAGGCAGATCACAAAGGCAAGAGTACAATTAGCGCCCAATTTTACCCGGTGATTGAGGCGAGAATGTTAGAGAATTTACGCAATATTGCGATTATTGCGCACGTTGACCACGGCAAAACGACTCTGGTTGATAAGCTGCTGCAGCAGTCCGGCACCCTGGACCGCTCCACGGAAGGCCAGGAACGGATCATGGACTCCAATGATCTGGAACGGGAACGTGGCATCACCATTCTCGCCAAGAACACTGCGATCCGCTGGAATGACTACCGCATCAACATCGTTGATACCCCGGGTCACGCCGACTTCGGTGGTGAAGTAGAGCGCGTACTGTCCATGGTTGACTCCGTGCTGCTGCTGGTTGACGCCGTAGACGGCCCGATGCCGCAAACCCGTTTCGTGACCCAGAAAGCGTTCGCTCAGGGTCTGAAGCCGATCGTGGTCATCAACAAGGTTGACCGTCCGGGTGCTCGTCCTGACTGGGTAATGGATCAGGTATTCGACCTGTTCGACAACCTGGGCGCGACTGACGAACAGCTGGATTTCAAAGTTGTTTACGCCTCTGCACTGAACGGTTGGGCCACCATGGATCAGGACGTCGAGTCCGAGAACATGGAGCCGCTGTTCCAGGCTATCGTTGACAACGTTGAAGCGCCGAAGGCTGATGCCGAAGGTGGTTTCCAGATGCAGATCTCCCAGCTGGACTACAACTCCTACGTGGGTGTTATCGGTATCGGACGTATCACCCGTGGTCGCGTCAAGACCAACCAGCAAGTCACCATCGTTGGTGCCGACGGCAAGACCCGTAACGGTAAAGTCGGTCAGGTGCTGGGTTACCTGGGTCTGTCCCGTACTGAAGTTACCGACGCGCAAGCGGGTGACATCATTGCTATCACCGGTCTGGGCGAGCTGAAAATCTCCGACACCATCTGTGATAACGGTGCCGTTGAAGCCCTGCCGCCGCTCTCCGTTGACGAGCCGACCGTGAACATGACCTTCCAGGTCAACACCTCACCGTTTGCCGGTAAAGAGGGCAAGTTCGTGACCTCCCGTAATATTCTGGAGCGTCTGAACCAGGAGCTGGTCCACAACGTGGCCCTGCGCGTGGAAGAGACCGATGATCCGGACAAGTTCCGTGTATCCGGTCGTGGTGAGCTGCACCTCTCCATCCTGATCGAGAACATGCGTCGCGAAGGTTACGAACTGGCTGTGTCCCGTCCGGAAGTAATCCTGCGTACCGTTGATGGCGTTCTGCAAGAACCGTTCGAAACTGTAACTGTGGACGTTGAAGAAGCGCACCAGGGTTCCGTGATGGAGCAACTGGGTCTGCGTAAAGGCGAAATGACCAACATGACCCCGGATGGTAAGGGTCGTGTCCGCCTGGACTTCATGATCCCGAGCCGTGGCCTGATCGGCTTCCAGACCGAGTTCATGACCATGACTTCAGGTACCGGTCTGCTGTACCACACCTTCGACCACTACGGTCCGCACAAGGGTGGCAGCATCGGCGAGCGTCAGAACGGCGTGCTGATCTCCAACGCTACCGGTAAAGCACTGACCTACGCCCTGTTTGGTCTGCAAGACCGCGGTCGTCTGTTCATCGGTCACGCGACCGAAGTGTACGAAGGCCAGGTGATCGGTATTCACTCCCGTTCCAACGACCTGACTGTTAACTGCCTGAAAGGCAAGCAGCTGACCAACATGCGTGCCTCCGGTACCGACGAAGCTCAAGTGCTGACTCCGCCGATCCGCATGACTCTGGAACAGGCTCTCGAGTTCATCGATAACGACGAACTGGTAGAAGTGACTCCGAAGAACATCCGTATCCGCAAGAAATTGCTGACCGAGCTGGATCGCAAGCGCTCTGGCCGTGGTTAATGCCATGTGCTGAGTCTCGGCAGCCCTTGCGGCCGCTGATGGTTCACTGATAAACGGACCCAAACCTCTGGTTTGGGTCCGTTTTTTTATGCCTGTGATCCGCTCTGTCCATCCTGATGAGCTCGTTCAGGCCATCCGGTAATGGGGCTGATGAGCGTTGAGCGAAGGTCGTGGGGATGGGTGAGATAAGAAAGCCGCAGCGGGTGGCCGCTGCGGCTTTTTGCTGGCTTGCAGTAAGGGATTACTGGCGCCAGAAGGAGGGGAAGAAGAGCACGGCGACCGTCAGGATCTCCAGTCGTCCCAGCAGCATGCCGAATGACAACAGCCATTTGGCCGATTCCGGCAGGCTGGCAAAGTTGGTGCTGGGGCCGACCACCGGGCCCATGCCCGGGCCAACGTTGGCAACGGCGGTGATGGAGCTGGAGATGGCCGTCAGGGGGTCAAGCCCGATGGCGCCCAGCAGTGCGGCTATCACCAGAATGATGGCGAAGTAGGCCAGTACGAAGGAGATCATCGAGCGGATGATGGCGTCATTGACCGTCCGGCCGTTGTACTTCTGCGGAAACACGGCAGAGGGGTGCATCAGTTGGCGCATCTGCTTTCTGAACAGGGCGAATGCCACCTGTACTCGGAAGATCTTGAGACCACCCGCAGTGGAGCCTGAACAGGCCCCAAGAGCCAGCAGCACGATGAAGACGATGCTGGCGAGCGGCCCCCAGGTGCCGAAGTCACCAAGGCCGTAGCCGGTGGTGGTGAGCACCGAGACGATGTTGAAGCAGCTGATGCGCAGGGCATCCCAGAAGCCGAACAGATCTCTCTCCCACAGATAGAAGGTCATGATGACGGTGACCCAGACCACCAGCCAGAAGAAGCCGCGCACCTGGGCATCCTTGAACAGGCTGTTGTCCCTGTGGTTGAGGCTCTGCACATAGAGCAGGAAGGGCAGGCCGCCGAGGAACATGAACAGGGTGCCAATCCAGTGAGCCGAGTTGGAGAAGTGGGACATGGATTGATCGGAGGTGGAGTAGCCGCCGGTACTGAGGGTGGTCATGGCGTGGTTGATCGCCTCGAACATGTTCATGCCGCTGGCCCAGTAGGCCATGAAGCAGAGCATGGAGAGTACCAGATAGACCACGACGATGTTGTTGGCGACCGTCTTGGCACGCGGGGCGCTTTTGTCTGACCAGTCCGAGCTCTCGGTCTGGAACAGCTTCATGCCTCCGACGTTGAGGTAGGGCAGCACGGCTACCGCCATCACGATAAAGCCGACCCCGCCCAGCCACTGCAGGATGGAACGCCACAACAGGATGCTGTGGGCCATGTTGTCGAGGCCGGAGAGCACGGTGGAGCCCGTGGTGGTCACCCCCGACATGGTCTCGAAGTAGGCGTCGGTGAAGTTGATGTGGGTGATGAAAACAAAAGGCAGGGCGCCGAAGGCGCAGGCCACCACCCAGACCGAGGTGGTGAGCAGGAACATCTCCCGCACCCCCAGATGAAACTCTGCCTTGCGCCCGTAATGGAGGCAGAGCAGGGCGGCGCCGTGGGTGATCAGCACCGATTTGAGAAACTCGACAAACCCCTCGGAGCCGGTGAGCAGTGCCAGCAAGGTGGGCAGCCACATGAAGAGCGCCAGCTTGGAGAGCACCAGCCCGAGGGTGAAGATAATGGGACGCAGCTTGATCATGTTCGATAACCTGGTCGTTGATTAACAAAAGACCCGGACCATCCCCTTGGGGGAGCTGAGCCGGGTCTGGTTTGACAGCCTGTGCGCATGAAGACGTTACAGGAAGAAGGGGCTTGGCTGAAACAGCCGCTCCACTTCCGGGATGTACTTCTTGTCCACCAGGAACATGACCACGTGGTCATCCTGCTGGATTTTGGTGCGATCGTGGGCGATCAGTACCTCATCCCCGCGCACTACGGCACCGATAGTGGTGCCCGGCGGCAGCTTGAGCTCGCCCACCGTCTTGCCGACCACCTTGGAGGTGTTCTCGTCACCGTGGGCAATCGCTTCGATCGCCTCGGCAGCGCCGCGGCGCAGACTGTAGACGTTGGCGATATCGGCTCGGCGCACATGGGTCAACAGGGCCGAGATGGTGGCTTGCTGGGGCGAGATGGCGATATCGATGGAGCCACCCTGCACCAGATC
Organism: Aeromonas sp. 159; assembly: GCF_963862045.1. Classification (NCBI taxonomy): domain Bacteria; kingdom Pseudomonadati; phylum Pseudomonadota; class Gammaproteobacteria; order Aeromonadales; family Aeromonadaceae; genus Aeromonas; species Aeromonas sp. 159. The sequence goes on from NZ_CAWLMI010000038.1 coordinate 38,291, forward strand.
GACGTAGGCGCCGCGCTGGATCAGCACCATGGTCTTCTTGGCGCCCATCTTCTTGGCGAGCAGCGCCGACATGATGTTCGCCTCATCCTCGTTGGTCACGGCGATGAAGACGTCGATTTGATCGATATGCTCCTCGGCCAGTAGCTCCTGATCCGCCGCATCGCCGCAGAAGACGATGGTGTTCTCCAGCAGTTCGGAGAGCTGCTCCGCCCGCTTCTGGTTGCGCTCGATAAGCTTCACGCTGTAGCGCTTCTCCAGCTGGCGGGCGAGGCCGGCGCCGATGTTGCCACCACCGACGATCATGATGCGGCGGTAGGGGCTCTCTAGGCGCTGCAGCTCCGACATCACGGCACGGATATGGCCTGCGGCGGCGACGAAGAAGACCTCGTCATCCGCTTCGATGATGGTGGTACCTTGCGGACGGATCGGGCGGCCCTGACGGAAGATGGCCGCTACCCGGGTTTCGATGTTGGGCATGTGCTCGCGCAAGGTGGAGAGAGCGTTACCCACCAGCGGGCCCCCGTAGTAGGCCTTGACCGCCACCAGACCGACGCGGCCACCTGCAAAATCAACCACTTGCAGGGCGCCCGGGTATTCGATCAGGCGACGCACATAGTCGGTCACCAGCTGCTCCGGCGCGATCAGGTGATCCACCGGCACCGATTCCGGCAGGAACAGGCGATCCCGCTCGGTCAGATAGGCCGGCGAGCGGATCCGTGCCACCTTGTTCGGGGTGTTGAACAGGGAGTAGGCCACCTGACAGGCGATCATGTTGGTTTCGTCACTGTTGGTGACGGCGACCAGCATGTCGGCATCCTGAGCCCCCGCTTCGCGCAGCACCTTGGGGTGAGCGCCATGGCCGTTGACCACCCGCAGGTCAAACTTGTCCTGCAGTTCGCGCAGGCGCTCGCTGTCGGTATCGACGATGGTGATGTCGTTGTTCTCTCCGGCCAGGTTCTCGGCCAGAGTGCCGCCGACCTGGCCGGCTCCCAAAATGATGATTTTCATAGGGAACGTCTACTCACGTTGAGGCTGTAAAGGGGAGCGCCAGAACGGAGCTGGCGGCTCTCCCGAATGAGGTTTGTCATGCCCGGCTCAGAGCTTGACCAGTTTGGCGTAGTAGAAGCCATCCATCTCGGCTTCACCCGGCAGGAACTGGCGACCCGGGCAATCCGGGGTGTCCTGTTCGTGCAATGGCACCAATTTGGCATCTTTGGTCGCGGCAAGGAAGGCGCGGATCTGTTCGCGGTTCTCTTCCGGCAGGACGGAGCAGGTGGCGTAGAGCAGGGTGCCGCCGCTCTTCAGCTTGCCCCAGAGGGCATTGAGAATCCGGCGCTGCAGCTCGGCCAGCTCACGAATGTCCTGATCGCGGCGCAGCCACTTGATGTCGGGGTGGCGACGGATAACGCCGGTGGCGGAGCAGGGGGCATCCAGCAGAATGCGGTCGAACTGGCCCTCCGGCCACCACTGTTCCGGCGCCGCCGCATCGCCATGGATCACCTGGGCGGTCAGGCCGATGCGATCCAGGTTCTCCTGCACCCGCTTGAGGCGGTTTTCGTCGGCATCGACGGCAACCACGCCAGCCAGCTTGGGCTGACGCTCCAGCAGGTGGGCGGTCTTGCCGCCGGGGGCCGCGCAGGCATCCAGCACCCACTCGCCCGGTTGCGGGTCGAGCAGTGCCGCAGCTTGTTGTGCTGCACCATCCTGTACCGAGCAGTCACCGACCTCGAAGCCGGGTAGCTTGGTCACATCGCAAGGACGCTCCAGCAGGATGCAATCCTCGCCCTCTTCACCGGCCACGGCATTGATGCCGGCTTCGGCCATGCGAGCCAGCATGGCATCGCGGCTCTGGCGCTGGCTGTTGTTGCGGATCCACATGGGGGGACGCTGGTTGTTCGCCTCCATGATGAATTCCCACTCATCGTGATAGGCCTGACGCAGGCGCTTGGTGAGCCACTCCGGATGACCGAGGCGAATGCTGGGAACACGGTCGATACGCAGCAGAATGACTTCGGCGCTGCGCTGGAAGTTGCGCAGCACGCCGTTGATGAGGCCACGCAGGGAGGTGCCCTTGAGCAGTTTGACGGCGTTGACGGTCTCGGCCACCGCGGCGTGAGCCGGAATGCGGGTGTAGATGAGCTGATAGAGACCGACCAAGATGAGGTAGTGGAAAATGCGGCTCTTGTTCTTGAGCGGCTTGTCCATCATCTCGTTAACTGCCGCATCGAGGCGGGGCAGCCAGCGCAGGGTGCCGTAGCAGAGTTCTTGCAGGAGAGCGCGATCACGGGGTGCGACCTTCTCCTGGGCAGCAGGCAGAACAGCGGAGAGGGATTGACCCTGATCCAGCACCTGTTGAATAACGAGAGCGGCCTGTGCACGTGTTTTCATAGAGTTACCTTAGATGCGCAAGTCGGGGCCTGGGCCCCGCTTGTGTCAATTCAATCCAGTTCAATTCAATTGCGTGCCGGGTTCAAACCAGTCGCGGCGAGAGTTGAGCAGATCCGAAACGGACATCGCCTTCTTGCCGGGCGGTTGCAGGGTCAGCAGGCGCAGTACCCCTTTGCCGGTAGCGATATCGATCCCCTGCTTGTCGGCCTTGAGCAGGGTGCCGGCGGGTTGGCTGTGGTCGCTGTCAATGACGGCGGCTTGCCATACCTTGACGGTCTGGTCAGCCACTTCAAACCAGCTGATGGGCCAGGGGTTGAACGAGCGGATGCAGCGTTCGATGGCAACAGCCTCCATCGACCAGTCGATGCGGGCCTCTTCCTTGGAGAGTTTTTCGGCGTAGCTGGCCAGCGCATCATCTTGCGCCTCGGCAGCGGTTTCACCGGCGGCCATGGCATTGATGGTGTCGACCAGAGCCTGCGGGCCCAGCTCGGCCAGCTTGTCATAGAGGCTGGCGGAGGTCTCGTCGGCGGCGATGGGGCAGCTTACCTTGCGGATCATGGCGCCGGTATCCAGCCCCACATCCATCTGCATGATGGTGACGCCAGTTTCGGCATCGCCCGCCCAGATGGAGCGCTGGATCGGTGCGGCGCCGCGCCAGCGGGGCAGCAGGGAGCCATGGACGTTGATGCAGCCCAGCCGCGGGGTATCGAGCACCACCTTAGGCAGGATCAGGCCATAGGCCACCACCACCATCAGGTCGGCGCCCAGTGCAGCAAGCTCGGCTTGCGCCTCTTCCTTGCGCAGAGAGGCAGGTTGGTAAACCGGCAGGTTGTGGGCCAGTGCCAGCTCTTTGACCGGGCTGGCGGTGAGCTTCTGGCCACGGCCAGCAGGCTTGTCAGACTGGGTATAAACGGCAACGACCTCGTGGTCGGAAGACAACAACGCCGCCAGGTGACGGGCGGCGAAGTCGGGAGTACCGGCAAAAATCAGTTTCAGCTTATTCAATGGGGCAGATCCTCAGAGGACTTTGCGATCTTCACGGGCCATCTTTTCCAGCTTCTGGCGAATGCGCTGGCGCTTGAGCGGGGACAAGTAATCCACAAACAGCTTGCCGACCAGATGATCCATCTCATGCTGGATGCAGATGGCGAGCAGATCGTCGGCTTCCAGCTCGAACGGCTTGCCGTTGCGATCCAGGGCGCGGATTTTGATCTGTTCAGCGCGAGGCACCAGAGCACGGCTGCCGGGCACGGAGAGGCAACCCTCTTCAATGCCGGTGCTGCCGCACTGCTCGATGACCTCCGGATTGATCAATACCAGAGGATCTTCACGGTTTTCAGAGACATCGATCACTATGATGCGCTGGTGAATGTCGACCTGAGTCGCGGCCAGGCCAATGCCTTCCTCCGCGTACATGGTTTCGAACATATCATCTACAATCTGTTGTAACTCGGGTGTAAAGGTCTCGACAGGGGCTGCAACGGTGCGCAGGCGCTCATCGGGAAAACGCAATACATCTAGAATGGCCATAGTTTTTTCTTTAGTTTCGTATAAATGCAGTCAATATTGGCGTAATTCTAGTCATTTACGCCGACAAAAAACAGCAACACTTTGCGTACAGAAGTAACAGGGAGTGTTATGTATCTGAAGCAAACCATCCTCGCCTGCCTGCTGGTGACCGTGAGTCAGGCAGCACTGGCCGATCAGCTCAGGCTGAAAGCGGGTTACCCCGATAGTTATGTAGTGCAAAAAGGCGACACCCTGTGGGATATCTCCGGCAAGTATCTTTCCGAACCCTGGCTCTGGCCCCGTCTCTGGAACATCAATCCGCAGATAGCCAATCCTCACTGGATCTACCCCGGTGATGTACTGCATCTGAGCTGGGTCAATGGTGAACCCCGGCTCGGTAAGGCGATGCAGGGTGGCAAGCAAGTCATCCGTCTCGGCCCGAAAACCCGTTACGAGAACAAAGCCAACCCCATTCCGACCCTACCTATCAGCGAGATCGGCCCTTTCCTGCAAACCGACCATATTCTGGCTGACAGCCAGCAGCAGAAAACCCTGCCCTATCTGCTGGGGTCGGATCAGAAACATATCGGCATGCTGGAGGGGGACACCCTCTATGTACAGGGCTCCCTGACACCGGGGCAGGTTTATGGCATTTATCACCCCGGAGTGGTCTACAAGGATCGCGAAACCGGTGAACTGCTGGGCCAGGAGGCGATCTTTGCCGGTGTGGTGCGGGCCGTGGCGCGTCTTGATGGCGATCGGACCGAGGTGACTCTGACTCATAATCAGCGCGAAGTGCTGCAGGGCGACAAGGTGATGCCGCTGCCGGCTCAGGAGAACATGCCCGCCGTCTTCACACCGAAAGCGGCCCCTGCCATCACACCGGGCTATATCATCGATTTGCCGAACAAGACCCGGGGCGGTGGCAAGTTTGATGTGGTACTGATCAACCGGGGCGGCCGCGATCAACTGGTCGCCGGGGATGTACTGGATGTCAGACGGCCCGGAGCTGCTCTGGTCACCAAGAATGGCGATGTACAGTACAAGGAGCTCTCGTCGGTTTTTAACCGGGTGTTTTACAGCAACAACAAGAAGGCACCACTGCCCTCTGAAGCGATTGCCCGTGTCATGTTGTTCAAGGTGTATGACAAGCTGAGTTACGGTCTCATCATGCAGAGTAACGACATGGTGAGTGCGGGTTATCAGGTCACTCACTTCTGACGTGAACTACCCCGACGCGCGTCTGGCGCTCTGGCTAACTCTGGATGCGGTCACCGGTATCGGTCCGGTGACCGCTGCTCGTCTGTTGGAACGGGCCGGGGGAAGTATTGATGCCCTATTCCAGAGCGATGAAGCTCAACTGCATGGTATGGGGTTGTCGTCAGAGCAGATCAAACAACTGCGCTGGCCCTCGTCTGTGGTTGAGCAGAGCCTCGCTTGGGCCACTTTGCCTGACAATCTCCTTATTCCGCAAGATCACCCGATTTATCCACCCTTGTTGCGGGAAATTCCCGCGGCACCCCTGTTGCTCTACTGTCGTGGCGATCTTGCTGCGCTATCGCAACCCCAGCTGGCAATGGTGGGGACACGCCATCCTACTTATGCAGGCAAAGATAATGCGTCCCGCCTCTGTAATGAGCTGGTTGGATGCGGGTTAGCTATCACCTCGGGCCTTGCGCTCGGTATCGATGGTGTCTGCCATCAGCAGGCGCTGGCTTGTGGCGGTATCACCCTTGCCGTGTTGGGTTCCGGGCTGGATTGCCTCTACCCCAAACGCCATCAGGGGCTGGCAGGCCAGATTCTGGAGAGTGGTGGTTTGCTTATCTCCGAGCTGGCGCCGGATAAAGGGCCGCTGGCTGAACATTTTCCTCGTCGCAACCGTATTATCAGTGGCCTGTCGCTGGGAACTCTGGTGGTGGAGGCGACCGAGCAGAGCGGTTCGCTGATCACCGCCCGTTATGCGCTTGAACAGGGGCGCGAAGTGTTTGCGGTACCCGGCGCCCCGCAAAATGCCCAGGCGATAGGGTGCAACAGATTAATTCAGCAGGGGGCCAAACTTGTGCTGAGTGCGGCCGATATAGTGGAAGAGCTGCCAGAGTGGGTCGCACGGCCACATCCGTCAGTCATACCATCTGAGCAACCGCATAATAGCGAATTGCCTTATGCCGATTTGTTGGATAACGTAGATTATGAGACCACGAGCGTGGATACCGTTGCCGAGCGTGCCCAGCTTCCTGTCGAAGTGGTATTGGGCAGGTTGGTAGAGCTGGAGCTGGCCGGTGCAGTGATGGCGGTAGCCGGTGGATATGTCAGAGCGAGGAGGGCGAATCATGTTTGATGTATTGATGTACCTTTTCGAGACCTACATCCACAGCGATGCAGATGTGATGGTCGAGCAGGATGAGCTCACCGACGAGTTGAGCCGGGCCGGTTTCGATAAAGAAGAGATCGACAAGGCACTCGACTGGCTGGAGCGACTGGCCAATCTGCACGATAGCGAGCGGGAGGTTTATGTCACCGCCAGCGCGCAAGGCTCGATGCGTATCTATGCTCCGCAAGAGCTGGCACGCCTCAGCACCGAGTGCCGCGGCTTCCTGCTCTTTCTGGAACAGGCCCAGGTGCTGAATGCCGAAACCCGCGAGATCTGTATCGAGCGCCTGCTCGAGCTGGACAAGCCGGATATCGAGCTGGATGACCTGAAGTGGGTCGTCATGATGGTGCTGTTCAACGTACCGGGCAGTGAAAATGCCTACCAGCAGATGGAAGAGCTGGTGTTTGATGAGTCAGACGGCGTCATTCACTGACAGTCCGGTGCCGCGCTGGTAGAATTCAGGCCATCTGGATTTCAAGGCGCGGCCCATGTCAAAAATCGATCATCACCTCTTTTCAGCCCACGAACATGCCTTCGAGCGCGAGCCGTGCCCGCAGTGCGGGGCCGAGCTGGTGATCCGCCAGGGCAAACATGGCCCCTTTCTCGGCTGTTCTGCCTATCCTGCCTGTGATTACATTCGCTCCCTGACGCCATCCGGCCGCGACATCGAAAAGGTGCTCGAAGGCTCTGCCTGTCCCGATTGCGGAGAGCCGTTGGCGATAAAGAAGGGGCGTTACGGTCTGTTTGTCGGTTGTACCCAGTATCCGACCTGTCAGTACATCGAATCCCTGCAGGAGAGCGATGATACCCAGATCCTCTGCCCCGAGTGCGGCAAGGGTCATCTGGTGAGCCGCACCTCCCGCTACGGCAAGCAGTTTTACTCCTGTGATGGCTATCCACACTGCAAATATGTGGTGAACGACAAGCCGATCCCCATGCCTTGTCCCGCGTGTGGTTGGGGCATCATGGTAGAGAAAAAAGTGAGGGGAACTCTGCGTTGGGTCTGTCCGCAAAAGAAATGCGGCCACCAAAGTGAGCAGGTATAATCCCGCCGCCGCAACCGGATTGAAACGTTTTCGGTGAACTTCAACCCCCCACTTGGAGTAAGGAAATTCCCACCATGAATAAACCCTTTGTTGCCGTATTGATGGGCTCTGATTCTGATTTCCCCGTGATGCAGACTACCCTCGAGGTGCTCAAGTCATTTGATATCGCAGTGGAAGTCAAAGTCACCTCCGCGCACCGCACGCCGGCTGCGACCCATCAGTATGTGACCGATGCCGAGGCCCGTGGCTGCAAGGTCTTTATCTGTGCTGCCGGTCTGGCGGCGCATCTGGCGGGTGCCGTAGCCGGCATCACGACTCGTCCCGTGATCGGGGTGCCCATCGATGGTGGTCCGCTCAAGGGGCTGGATGCGCTGCTCTCCACCGTGCAGATGCCGGGTGGTGTACCGGTAGCGACCGTGGCGATCGGCAAAGCCGGTGCCAAGAACGCAGGTTATCTGGCAGCCCAGATGCTGGCAGTAGCCGATGATGAACTGGCGGCCAAGGTTCGGGCCGAACGCCAGAAGAATGCCGAAGAGGTGATGGCCAAGGATGCCGCCCTGCAGGCTCAACTCAAGTAAGTGAATAGGTGGCGATCCGGATGTGTCGTATTTTTCCTGTGCAACAGCAACACGTCACTTTGCCATGGTCGCCGCCATACGGATTCAACTTGCTACTAAGTGACGAGGCGGCAGCCAGGCTGCCGCATTTTTCCTATGCCAAATGAATTTGAACAGGCGGTTGCCGCCCTCCAGCAGGAAGGGGTGATTGCTTATGCGACCGAGGCCGTGTTTGGTCTGGGGTGTGATCCCGACTCCGAAGTTGCGGTGCAGCGACTGCTGGCCATCAAACAGCGTCCGGTGGAGAAGGGGTTGATCCTGATTGCTGCCGATTTGGCGCAATTGCAGGACTACATCGATCTGAGCCAACTTAGCGGTGAGCAACTGGCTCGGGTTGAAGCCAGCTGGCCCGGTCCTTTTACCTGGATCATGCCTGCCCGTGCGACGACGCCGGCCTGGTTGACCGGGCAGTTCGAGACCCTCGCGGTGCGCGTGACGGCTCATCCTCAGGTGCAGGCCTTGTGCCGTGCCTTTGGCAAGCCGCTGGTCTCTACCAGCGCCAACCTGACCGGTGAGGAGCCTGCCCGTCGGGTGGCCGATATCGGTGAGCGGCTGGCAAGCAAGTTAGCCTATATCCTGCCCGGTGAAGTGGGTGGTCAAGCTAACCCATCCGAGATCAAGGACGCCCGAACCGGCGCCATTATTCGCCCCTCCTGAGCAGGCGGATACGTCATGATTTGCTATCAATCCGCTGAGCGGTGAGCTCATCGGATTGATTTAACTATAAAAATGGACAGGGCGTTCACGATCCTGCCTGACTGGAGACAAGATGAGCAAACCGGATGTGGCCCAGGTCAAGGCCTTCCTGTTGCAGTTGCAGGACGAGATCTGCCGTGGTCTGGAGCAGGCCGACGGCAGTGGGCACTTTGTGGAAGATGCCTGGAGCCGTGAAGGCGGTGGCGGTGGTCGCACCCGTGTGCTGCGCCACGGCGCGGTGATCGAGCAGGGGGGCGTCAACTTCTCCCATGTCTATGGCGATGCCATGCCTGCCTCTGCTACAGCCCATCGGCCAGAGTTGGCTGGTCGCAAGTTCGAGGCGATGGGCGTGTCGCTGGTGATCCATCCGCACAACCCCTATGTGCCGACCAGCCATGCCAACGTCCGTTTCTTCATCGCCGAGAAAGAGGGTGAAGAGCCCATTTGGTGGTTTGGCGGTGGCTTCGATTTGACGCCCTTCTACCCGTTTGCCGAGGATGTCCAGCATTGGCATCAGGTCTCCCGTGATCTCTGCCAACCCTTTGGTGATGAGATCTACCCCGAGTTCAAATCCTGGTGCGATCGCTACTTCTTCCTCAAGCACCGCAACGAGACGCGAGGGGTGGGCGGTCTCTTCTTCGACGATCTTAATCGCTGGCCTTTTGCCGACTGCTTTGCCTTTATGCAAGCGGTAGGTCGGGGTTATCTGGATGCTTACCTGCCGATTATCGAACGACGCAAGGCGCTGCCCTATGGCGAGCGGGAGCGGGAGTTCCAGCTCTATCGTCGCGGCCGTTATGTGGAGTTCAATCTGGTGTATGACCGTGGCACCCTGTTCGGGCTGCAGACCGGCGGACGTACCGAGTCAATCCTGATGTCGATGCCACCGCTGGCACGTTGGGAGTATGACTGGCAGCCGGAGGCGGGCACTCCTGAAGCCTTGCTCTACACCGATTACCTCACGCCGCGAGAGTGGCTGTGACCCGAGGGGCCTTGATGGCCCCTTTTTGCTGGCCGATATTCGGCTTGTTCCCGAGTGCGAAAACCCGTTAAATCGGAATATTGCCCTCTGATGGAACTCTTTGATGGATCGTTATCTGGTTTTTGGCCACCCGGTGCGCCACAGCAAGTCCCCCTTCATTCACACCCTTTTTGCCAGACAAACCCAGCAAGAGCTGGAGTATGGGCTGGCTGAACCCGCCGTCGACGAGTTTGCCCAAGCCCTGCGCACCTTCTTTGACCAAGGGGGCAAGGGATGCAATGTCACCGTTCCCTTCAAGGAGCAGGCATTTACTCTGGTCGATTGCTTGAGCCCCAGGGCCAAGAGGGCGGGCGCGGTCAATACCATCAAGCTGACCGATGATGGCGTGTTGCTGGGGGATAATACCGATGGCGCTGGATTGGTCGCCGATCTCAAGTCCCATGGTGTGAGGCTGGCGGATAGCCGGATCCTGCTGCTGGGGGCCGGTGGAGCAGCGCGCGGTGCATTGGCGCCGCTGCTGGCAGAGCTGCCGAGCGAGCTGGTGATCGCCAACCGCACCCACGCAAAAGCGCAACAGTTGGCTGCCGAATTCTGCGATCTAGGGCCTGTGACTGCCCAGACCTATGAGCAGTTGTCAGGGCCGTTCGATCTCGTCATCAACTCTACCTCCGCCAGCCTGCAAGGGGAGCTGCCGCCGTTGGCCCCTGCCCTGATCCACACTGATATTGCCATCTACGACATGATGTATGGCGCCTCGGATACGGCGTTTATCTGTTGGGCCAAACAGCATGGGGCCCGTCAAACCATGGATGGACTCGGCATGCTGGTGGAGCAGGCTGCCGAAGCGTTTACCGTGTGGCGCGGAATTCGTCCCGGGACTAAACAGTTGAGAGAGTTGAAGCGTAACTTGGGGGTGATATGAACCAGGGTATTCTGTTTCCTGATCTGATGGAGTGGCAGGCTGACGAACAGCGGGTGCGTTTTCCTGCCCAGCAGATGGGGGCGCTGATAGATTGTTACATCAGCCAGCGGCGGCTGGAGAGAATGACAGGTCTGGCGCTGACGAGGGAGGATGACATCGTCAGAGCCTTCGAAAGTGTACGTTTTGATATTGAAGACATGGCTGAAAAACTCATTGAAGAACAAGAGTTTGCTGAAGATGGCGCTATCTATCTCTGATTTTTCAAAGTTTTTTTGTTTTGTAGCGGAACTACTTTGAAATGGCGCTGACTAACTAGATAGTTGAGGAAGTGCTAGCTAGTCACCTTTATAACTCCCCGGTATTCGTACTGGGGATTTTTTTATCTGCATGAAAGTAAAAGATTTTTTCTTAATTTGTAAGTTGTGAAACTAAATTACATAAATTACTTTCACTTTCTGCTGCTTTGCTGTACAGTTTTATGCGTAGGGTACAGAGGTAAGATGTTCTATCTTTCAGACCTTTTATTTCACGTAATTGAATGTGGCTGAATAGCTGCCCCGATGAGGTTCTCGTCGGGGTGTTTTTTTATGCGCATCATTTAGAGTAAATGCTTTAAATTGGCGATACATTTGATAGAATGAGGCTGCTTCTTGAGGAATACCTGTCGTCTGGTACTCAAGATTCAGCTTCTTCCCAATTTTTTGAACTTATTATTTCAGGCTGGATGGCATCACTGTCGTCCGGCCTCATTTTTATCCCTTTCGGTTAAAGCTTGTAATTAAATTTCATTTTTGTCTCATTTTGTAATTCTTGTTCGTTTTGAAAGAACGAATTTGAAAACGTTATCAACGCCTACTTAAGTTAATTATTTTTGTGAATTAACTGCCTATCTATATGAACTGTAAGCAGTATTGGATATAGCAGGGGAGGCGAATGCGGGGTATTTGTCGTGAGGCAGGTGAAAGCGGCAATCTGAAACCCTTTCAATCAGCGGAGGAGTGCTCCGCCAATTGCAAGGAGAGCGAGGAGTAGATTACTCCTCGGCAGGTTGCTGTTCATCAGCGTCCAGCAGGTCGGTATCGTCACCACTGACGTACCATTCGGTCAGGGTTTGCGCCAGCTTCTCCACACCGATATTGGTGAGGGAGGAGAACGCTTCGACCTGGATCTGGGAACCGAGGTTGGCAACGGCCTGGCGCACCTTGATCACCTGGTTGTTGCGCGGGCCGGGGCTCAATTTGTCAGCCTTGGTCAGCAGCAGCATGACGGGCAACTGACGGTGCGAGCTCCACTCCAGCATGTTCATGTCGGTATCTTTGAGCGGGTGGCGGATGTCCATCAGGATCACCAGACCTTTCAATGACTCACGGCGCTGCAGATACTCTGCCAGTGACTTTTGCCACTTGAGCTTCATTTCCAGCGGAACTTGCGCATAACCATAACCCGGCAAGTCGACCAGACGCTTGCCCGGTTCCAGCTCAAACAGGTTGATCAGCTGGGTACGGCCGGGTGTCTTACTGGTGCGCGCCAAGTTCTTGTGTTTGGTTAAGGTGTTCAATGCAGATGACTTACCGGCGTTGGAACGGCCGGCAAACGCGATCTCGACACCCCCATCATTTGGCAGGTGACGGATGTCGGGTGCGCTGGTCACAAAATGCACCTTATTGAAATTCAGAGTTTGTGTATCCAACGTAAATTCCCCATGGAGATAGAGGGTTATAGAGTTACTTTTTTGTAAAATGGTGTAAAATAGCGTCGCTTAAACGCGTTTATTTTAACATGCCTTCAGCGGCATGGGATCTGGAAGCCTAATAACGAAAAGTTGGAACGCCATGAAGAACCTAGTCATTACTCTTGCTCTGATGGTTGGCGTAACGGGGATGGCACAAGCCAAGGGCGATGCCGCTGCGGGACAGACCAAGGCTGCCGTTTGTGCGGCTTGTCATGGACCGGACGGAAACAGCCTGGTTGATATGTACCCCAAAATTGCTGGTCAGCACGCATCATATATCAAAAAGCAGTTAGTTGAACTGAAGGCTGCCGCTTCTGGTCAAATTGGCCGGGTTGCGCCAGTGATGGGGCCGATGGCGTTACCTTTGTCGGAACAGGACATGGATGACCTGGCGGCTTATTTCTCCAGCCTGAAGGTTACCCCTATCGCTGTCCCTGACGACGTGGTCGAAGCGGGCAAGGCACTCTATATGGGGGGTGACATGAGTCGCGGTCTGGCAGCTTGTACGGCTTGCCATGGTCCTCGTGGCTCGGGTGTCGAACAGGCGAAGTATCCCAACCTGTCCGGCCAGCATCCTGCCTATATCAAAGCTCAGCTCACCGCATTCCGTGCCGGGACGCGTGACAACGATCCGAATGGCATGATGCGGGACGTTGCCAAGAAACTGACTGATCAGGATATCGAAGCCCTCTCCAAATATGTAGCGGGTCTGCACTGATATAGTCGATACGGTCGATTTGAGTTGAAACGGGGAGCCTGGGCTCCCCGTTGTTTTTATGGCTTTCAGATAATTCTCGGTTTAATCCCCCCGTTCTGTAAGAGATCTCCCATTCTCAAGGCAGGTCAAGGCTCATAAAATTGCATAAAATATCAAATAATCATCATTTATCAATGAGTTATATGAGTATTGATATTTTTCGACATGTTGAGAATGTTTTGAGTGGATTGAGCCGCTTTATAGAGTTGGTACAGTAGGCTTAATGGATTCACCCACGGATTGGGTGGCGGTTTCACGACAGGGTGTTGTGAGCAGAGGATGGCTGGCGTGGCGGGATGCCATGGGCTCGGATGAGCTGGCAAAGGATTGAAGGATCAGGATGGTGACCATCTCCGGAGCGGGATGGGGTTGCGGGATGCAGACTCCCCGGCACGATGGCAGGATGCGGTCGAGACGGGTCAAACAGGCACACGCACATTCAGGAACGACCAATATAAGGTCAGGATGACCACACAACGATATGATGCGGCGACAAGTTGTCACGGAGAGGGCGAAACAGATTGTTTTGCCATTCAGGATGACGCACGCATGAACATATCAAGGCAGCTTCGGCTGCCTTTTTTCTTTTGGGTCATTAACCCGATTAGCCATTCTGTGTCAAAATACCAGCAACATGCCCAGAGGATACCGATCCTGCGGTGTTCAGTGGCCTGATTGGGCCTGATTGGTGCGGGATCCTGCTCTTGTTCCAGCCTTACTGTTCCTCGCATCGTATCCCACCGGGTGAGATCATCCCGGGTACGGGTCAAACCAGTTATTTTCGGAGTTAGCCATTCATGTCTGCCAAACAACCCACTCGCAAGCCTACTGGCAAGCGCAAAGAATCTGATGTCAGTGCTCAGGAAGGCCGTGAGCGTAAACGGGCTGCCAAGCGAAAGGGCCTGAAGGCTGGTTCTCGTCAGCAAGTTGAACAGCCGAAGAACAAGTCTGGCAACAGCCAGTCCAAAGATCCGCGTATCGGTTCCCGCAAGCCGGTAGTTCTGGTGGTGGATGACAAACAGAAGAAGCCGGCAGCACCCAAGGCGGTGAAAGAGAAGAAGCTGGTGATGACGCCCGAGCAGGAGCTGGCTTCCATCGAAAACGATGACCGCTTGAATGATCTGCTGGATCGTCTTGATGCCGGTGAAACCCTGGAAGCTGCCGAGCAGGCCTGGGTTGATCAGCGTGTCGACCGTTATCAGGAGCTGATGGATGAGCTGGGCATCATCGACAACGACGATGATGAAGATGATGAGCTGCCGTTTGATGATGGCGATGACGCCGAGTTCGACGAGCAGAAACCAGCTTCCGAAGAGGAGCTGTGGGACCGTTTCAACCAGGTCGATTTCAAGCCGGAACCCAAGCCTGAGCCGAAGAAAAAGTGATGAGTGGATGGATGCTGGCCGCCCTGTTGGGCGGCCTGATTTTGTCAGGATTGGCCATCTATGCAGGCATGCTGCTGGCCAGGCTGAGACGACAGCAAGCGATGCAGTGGCAGGCGATTACCGCTCGCAATGAACGAATTCTGGATAGCGTACGGGTCATTGCTCATGCGGTGCAGGAGGGGCAGTGTGATTACTCCGAAGGCGCCATTCGGCTGACCAATCTGCTGGATGCGTTGCAGATCAAGGGGGGGCGAGCATTCGTTGCCGAGTTCCCGGGTCTGTACGGGCTGTATGAGAAGGTGAAAGATATGCCGACTCATGAGGCCAGACGTGCCCTCAAGCGCAATGAAGTGATGAAGATGGATCTCGAACGCAGCGGCTACGAGGCCGAGCTGGAGGCTCAGATCCTCAAGGATGTGGCCCAGTTGAAGGATTTTCAGTTAGGTCGGTGAGCCAACAATAACAACAAGAGAGGAAGCGAGCGTGCAAGCAGAACAGATTGTGTGGGATCAGGCCCTGATCGAAAAATATAACTACAGTGGCCCGCGATACACCTCTTATCCCACTGCGCTGGAGTTCAACGAGAGCTTCGGCTATCCGGATTTTGTCCGCGCTGCCGGCCAGTATCCCGAGCGCAATCTGTCGCTCTACGTGCATATCCCTTTCTGTCACAAGCTCTGCTACTACTGCGGCTGCAACAAGGTCATTACCCGCCATCAGCACAAGGCTGACGAGTATCTCGACTACCTGGAGCAGGAGATCAAGGCGCAAGCCCCGCTCTTCAAGCACCGTATGGTCACCCAGCTGCACTGGGGTGGCGGTACACCCACCTATCTGGATGAAGCACAAACGCGCCGTCTGATGGCCATGCTGCGTGAGCACTTCCATTTCGCCGAAGAGGGGGAGTTCAGCATCGAGGTCGATCCGCGCGAGATTGCCATTACCATGCTGGATGTGCTGCGAGATGTCGGCTTCAACCGCATCAGCCTCGGGGTGCAGGACTTCAACAAGGATGTGCAGGTTGCGGTCAACCGCGAGCAGGACAACGACTTTATTAAAGCCATGTTGGAACGGGCCCGTGAACTGGGCTTCCGCTCGACCAACCTCGACCTTATCTATGGCCTGCCGTATCAGGATCGTGCCAGCTTCCACCATACGCTGGAAGAGGTGCTCAAGACGGATCCGGCGCGCCTCTCCATCTTCAACTACGCCCATCTGCCGAGTCGCTTTGCTGCCCAGCGCAAGTTGAAAGAGGTGGATATGCCTGCGCCGCAGGAGAAGCTGGCCATGCTGCAGGACACCATTGCCTTCCTCACTGGCCAGGGTTACCAGTTCATCGGCATGGACCATTTTGCTAAACCCGATGACGAGCTGGCAGTGGCGCAGTGCGAGGGCAAGCTGCACCGCAACTTCCAGGGCTATACCACTCAAGGTGATTGCGATCTGCTGGGGCTGGGGGTCTCCTCCATCAGCATGATCGGTGATGCCTACTCCCAGAACCAGAAAGAGCTCAAGACCTATTACGCACAGGTTGCAGAGCTGGGTCATGCCCAGTGGAAAGGCTGCTCGCTCAATCAGGATGATCTGATCCGCCGTGAGGTGATCAAGCGGCTTATCTGTGATTTCCGTCTGAACTTTGCTTCTGTCGAGCAGGCGCACGGACTCAATTTCAGAGAGTATTTTGCCGACGATCTCAAGCTGCTTCAGACCTTCATCAACGATGGATTGGTGCGTATGACGGAGGATGGCCTGGAGGTCTCCTCCACCGGGCAGCTGCTGATCCGCAATATCTGCATGTGTTTCGACGTGTACTTGCGCAACAAGGCGCGCCAGCAACAGTTCTCTCGCGTGATATAAGCTTGTTTGCCGATTAGAAAACAGAAAAGGGCGCCATCGTGGCGCCCCTTTCATATGTATTTTTGCTTAAGCAGCGGGTTGGGAAGGTTCTGGTAAGAAGTCTCTGCGCTGAGGCAAGCAATTGAGAGCCAAGCAAGGGGACGGTGAAACGCAGATAAAAAGATGGGGGCGACTTGCGTCGCCCCCGGTAGTCGTATCGCTCAGATCCTTGAACGAAGTTGCTCCCTGCAATCCCTGACTGTTTACCTCTTCCTTTAGGTTTCCCCTTCCCAATCCTTTGGGGTGTCCTTTAGCCATCTTGGCCTGACGAGTCATCCTGTCCCGTCGCACTTTCTCCGTCCTGGGAGGTGTCCTTTACCACATCCTGTGGTGAGTCCATTTGCCCAACCCTGGCAGCCAATCTTCCTGACCGACTTCATTGCGTCCGTGCATGAGTAACTATAAGGATTTTCTAACCGGCTACAACGCCAGATTGGAAAACGTTTTTGTCATTAGCTATTTCGAAAGTGGTGAGTTTCGATTTATTCATTTATAAACAGTTAGTTAAGTTGCTCATCTTCATGTTTTAAGATCTCATCTTCCGATTATCTCGGGGATCTTTTCGGCTGTTGGCTTACATGTGGAATGGCAGATCTCTTACATGGCGTTTTGGTTGCTTCAGAAACAGATGTTGCAGTCTGATGATGGTCATTCAGGATGAGTTGGTGAGGCACACAAAGAGCGGCTGAATGGAGAAATTATGAGCGCTGGTTGAGTCGCTCATAGATGGTCTGGCGCTCCTCAGGAGTCAGCGAAGAGAAGTAATGAGTAAAGAGGCGCAGCAACAGGGACTTGTTCATGCCATCTTGCTGGGTCAGATTACCCAGCTCGTCGATGGCCACCGTGCTCATGGAGAAGGTGGCTTTTTTGTAGCTGGGTTTCAGGTGCTCGCCGCTCTCGATAAAGGCCAGCGCCGACAAGGCTTCGTCACGATGCAGGCCCAGTTCAAGGCTGACCACCTTGGGTTTGCCCTTGGCGTAGAACTCCGCATCTTCGATAAATTCGTCGACGGTGAACTTCTTCTGGTGATGAAGCTGATGCTTTTTCTTCAGATCGGCCAGACCCATCTCACACCCCCACTTGCAGGAACTCTTTGGCGATGGCCCGGATCTCTTCGGCGGATTTGCCATCCGGCTCGATCTCCATCACCGACAGTCCCTTCTCTTCGCTGTCGTCATAGACGTTGCGGCCATAGGTGATGGCGTTCAGGACGTCGACACCGAACGAGGAGCAAACCTCTTTCGCTTCGAGAATGCGTTTTACCTGATTGGGCAGGGCGGGGCACTGGGTCAGCACTACTGCTGCATTGAGGGTCGGGTTGACCATCTTGCAGGTGGTGATGAGATCTTCCATGTGGGGCAGGGTCTTGAGGTCGCGGCGTTTCGGGCGCAAGGGGATAAGGGCGTGGGTGGCGACAGCCATGGTGGAGCGCAGTGCCCGGTTGTCTTGCCCGCCGCAATCGACGATGACGTAGTCGTAGCGGTTTTTCAGGCTGAGCAGGTCGTTGCGAATATTGCCATAGAGCTGCACGCAGTTGATTTGTGGCAGCTCCGGGTTGTCATTGCGCTCCTGAATCCAGTCAGAGGTGGTGCGCTGCGGGTCGCAGTCGACCAGCAATACCTCCCCCTGAAATTGGGATCTGAGGTAGACCGCCAGATTTTGTGCCAGGCAGCTCTTGCCACTCCCCCCCTTCTCTCCACCGACCAACAAGATCATGACGTTCCCCTATCCATGAGAAAACCGCTGATTTCAGTATAGGAGGGGCCTGTCTCATCACAAGGCGAGAGGAGTGATGCTCCTCTCGTTGTTTCGACTAGTAATGAACGCTGCCTCCCTGCCAGCGGCAGACATAGTCAGGCACCAGCATCTGGGGGGCCTTGTCGACATGGCATACCACCATGGGCATGGCAGGGGCTCCTTCAGCCTGACTGAGGGTGGGGATCGCAGAGAGCAGCAAAGTCGCGAACAACAGCATGGGTTTCATCTTCATAACAACTCCTTGGTAGTGCCATTCCTGTGTGATCTGGATCACTTTCTGAGTTAAGTCGAGGTTGGCGCCAGCGCAAGGTGAGACGAATAAATTCAATTAATGAAAAAAGTATCAAAAGGCGTTGTGGTGACCGACGAGGATGGTTGCCCACCTTGATGCGGACTTTGTGCATATTAAGTTGAACCGCACAAAGAGGTGGTGACTTATGGGGCCGAGCCTGATGGGGTTGGCATCAATGCCATGATCTGGAACAAGAAAAGATTTATGCAGTGAATGTGGTCGATGTGAGTATTTATTTCTCCCGTGTTCATCCCGTCACGGCGATGTATTCAATACCTAGGGAACAATATTCAAATCATATTTGTAAAGTTATTTATAGTAATGATTTTTAAAGGTTTTTGTTATTTGCATTTAATCACTCCAGTGAACTGGCATGAATAAAAAATGAATCAATCTGAAATATAACAGGGTGGTTTTGCATGGTTATTCGGTGCGCTTTGTGTGGAAAATGCGCAATTTGCTACCGGGGTCATAGATTGGATGGTGAATATATTCAGTTCTGAGTGAATGTGATCAATGTCTAAGTTTGTCGTGATTCGCAGGGCTAACCTCGGTCTAGAAAGGCAAGGGCAGGATAGAACACAAGCCGAGTACCCTACATAAAGAATATCCCGCCTTAGCCACGAGCATGAATAGAAGGAATCTATTCAATCACTCGCAGGGACCACTGCTAGACGGAATATAATCATGAGCAAATTTTATGTAGGTTCTGAAGTTGGCCAATTGCGCCGTGTCATGTTGCACCGCCCCAACCTCAGTCTGAAGCGTCTGACTCCTTCCAACTGCCAGGATCTGCTGTTCGATGACGTCCTGTCTGTTGAACGTGCCGGTCAGGAGCACGACAAATTCGCTCAGGTACTGCGCGATCAGAATGTCGAAGTTTTCCTGCTGACCAATCTGCTGGCGGAAACCCTGGATGTGCCGGAAGCCAAAACCTGGCTGCTGCAACATCAGGTCTCCGACTATCGCCTCGGCTCTTCTTTTGCCAACGACGTGCGCTGCTTCCTGGCTGACATGCCGCACCGCGAACTGGCCCGCATTCTCTCCGGCGGCCTGACTTACTCCGAGATGCCCTACAGCGGCGTCAACATGGTAGTAGGCATGCATGCTCCGACCGATTTCATCATCGAGCCGCTGCCCAACCACCTCTTCACTCGTGACACCTCCTGCTGGGTTTACGGTGGCGTCTCCATCAACCCGATGGCCAAACCGGCTCGTCGCCGCGAAACCAACCACGTGAAGGCCATCTATCGCTGGCACCCGATGTTTGCCGGTCAGGACTTCATCAAGTACTTCGGTGACGAGGAGCGTGACTACGACAACTCCACCATCGAGGGTGGCGACGTACTGGTTATCGGCCGCGGCGCTGTGCTGATCGGCATGTCCGAGCGCACTACCCCGCAAGGTGTCGAGCATCTGGCTCGCAGCCTGTTCAAACATGGTCAGGCCAAGCAGGTCATCGCCATGGAGCTTCCGAAACACCGCAGCTGCATGCACCTGGATACCGTCATGACTCACATGGATATTGACACCTTCTCCGTCTATCCGGAAGTGATCCGCAAGGACGTGCAGTGCTGGAGCCTGACTCCGGGCGGCGCTACCGGCATGAACATCAAGGAAGAGGGTTACTTCGTCACTGCTATCGAGAAAGCACTGGGCGTGGATCAGCTGAAGATCATCACCACTGGTGGTGACAGCTTCGAAGCCGAACGCGAGCAGTGGAACGACGCCAACAACGTACTGACCGTACGTCCCGGCGTGGTGGTGGGTTACGAGCGCAATACCTACACCAACGAGAAGTATGACAAAGCCGGCATCACAGTTCTCTCCATCCCGGGTGATGAACTGGGCCGTGGCCGCGGCGGCGCCCGCTGCATGAGCTGCCCGATGGAACGCGACAGCATCTGATGAGACGGCGTGGCGCCGGCAGAAGCTGGCGCCACACAGAACCAAACTCGAGATTAACCACTATGAAAAAACCAACTGTCGTCGTCGCTCTGGGTGGCAATGCACTGCTCCGTCGTGGTGAGCCACTGGAAGCGGATATCCAGCGCAAGAACATCGCAACTGCCGCCAAGACCATCGCCCTGATCGCTCAGGAGTACAACGTGGTGCTGGTGCATGGCAACGGTCCGCAAGTCGGCCTGCTGGCCCTGCAAAACAGCGCCTACACCAAGGTGTCCCCCTATCCGCTGGATGTGCTGGGTGCCGAGTCCCAGGGCATGATCGGCTACATGCTGATCCAGGAGCTGAAAAACCTGATGCCGAGCCGCAACGTCACCGCGCTGCTGACTCAGGTGCAGGTCGATCCCAAGGATCCGGCATTCGCCAACCCGACCAAATTTATCGGCCCCGTCTACGAAGAGGCTGAAGCCCGCGCCCTGGCAGAAGAGAAGCACTGGGTGGTCAAGGCTGACGGCAAGTTCTTCCGCCGCGTAGTGCCGTCCCCGCTGCCTCAGCGCATCGTTGAAGGCGATGCCATCGAAACCCTGATTGCCCAGGGTCACCTCATCATCTGTACCGGTGGTGGCGGTATCCCGGTGACTTGGGATGGCCAGAGCCTGACCGGTATCGAAGCCGTCATCGACAAAGACATGTCTGCCGCCTATCTGGCCAAGCAGATCAAGGCCGACGCCCTGCTGATCCTGACCGACGCCGATGCCGTCTATCTGGATTGGGGCAAACCGACCCAGCGTCCGCTGCGAGTCACCAGCCCGGACGAGCTGGCCGGGGTCAAGTTCGATGCAGGTTCCATGGGGCCGAAAGTCGAAGCCTCCTGTGAATTTGTCAAAGCGACCGGCGGCATGGTCGGCATCGGCTCTCTGGAAGATGGCCTCGCCATCCTCAAGGGGGAAGCCGGCACCAATATCGTCGCCACCCGCACCGTACATGCGTAATTACCGATATCTGTACTGAGAATGCGTAGTCAACACTACTGCCCGAACTGGTCTGAAACATATATAGAGAGAACTCATCATGGCTTTTAATCTGCGTAACCGTAACTTCCTGAAACTGCTGGACTTCACCCCGCGCGAAATCCAATACATGATCGACTTGGCCATCGACCTGAAGAAAGCCAAATACGGTGGCTACGAGCGCAAGCATCTGGTCGGCAAGAACATCGCCCTGATTTTCGAGAAGACCTCCACCCGTACCCGTTGTGCATTTGAAGTGGCGGCCTTCGACCAAGGCGCTCAGGTCTCCTACCTTGGTCCAAGCGGTTCCCAAATCGGTCACAAGGAGTCCATGAAGGACACCGCCCGTGTACTGGGCCGCATGTATGACGGTATCGAATACCGCGGCTACGGTCAGGAGATCGTGGAAGAGCTGGGCGCCTACGCCGGTGTCCCGGTCTGGAACGGCCTGACCAACGAGTTCCACCCGACCCAGATCCTGGCTGACTTCATGACCATGCTGGAGCACGGCAAGGGCAAGCGTCTGGATCAAATCAAGTTCGCCTACCTGGGTGATGCCCGCAACAACATGGGTAACTCCCTGATGGTCGGCGCCGCCAAAATGGGTATGGATATCCGTCTGGTTGCTCCGAAAGCCTTCTGGCCGGAAGAGGAGCTGGTTGCCAAGTGCCGCCTGATCGCCGAAGAGACCGGCGCACGCATCACCCTGACCGAAGATGTGAAAGAGGGTGTGCTGGGTGCTGACTTCCTCTACACCGACGTCTGGGTATCCATGGGTGAAGCGAAAGAAGCCTGGGATCAGCGCGTCAAACTGATGACTCCGTATCAGGTCAACATGGATGTCATCAATGCCACCAAGAACCCGGATGTGAAGTTCATGCACTGCCTGCCGGCGTTCCACAACGACGAGACCACCATGGGCAAGGAAGTGGCTGACAAATATGGCATGAAAGGCCTGGAAGTGACCGAGGACGTGTTCGAATCCGAGCACAGCATCGTGTTCGACGAGGCCGAAAACCGGATGCACACCATCAAGGCAGTGATGGTTGCTACGCTGGGCGACTAAGGTCGCAGTAGTGGTGCCGGGGGGCGACCCCCGGCTTTTCGACCATGTGACAGCGGCATAATACCTCTAACCCTACAACCCGCAGCCTGCATGGATACCACACCCACAGAAGGAAGCTGGACCATGACCAAATTCAAGTTCCCGTCAGCCTACACGATACTGTTTGTGCTGATCGCCCTGGTGGCCGCCCTGAGCTGGATAGTGCCGGCCGGCAAATATGAGATGACCATGAACGAAGCCCTCGGCAAAGAAGTGCCGGTGGCGGGTACCTACAAACTGGTGGAGGGGAATCCCCAGGGGATCGTCGACGTGCTGCTGGCACCTATCGATGGCCTCTACAACCACGACACCTATGAGGCAGGCGCCATCGACGTCTCTCTCTTTATCCTGATCATCGGTGGTTTTCTTGGCATTGTGACCAAGACAGGTGCCATCGATGCTGGTATTGAACGTGTGACCGACCGCCTGCGCGGCCGGGAAGAGTGGATGATCCCGATCCTGATGGCGCTGTTCGCCGCAGGGGGCACCATCTACGGCATGGCCGAAGAGTCGCTGCCGTTCTACACCCTGCTGGTGCCGGTGATGATGGCCGCCCGCTTCGACCCTGTGGTGGCTGCAGCAACCGTATTGCTGGGGGCCGGTATCGGTACTCTCGGTTCCACCATCAACCCGTTTGCCACCGTTATTGCGGCCAACGCCGCGGGTATCTCCTTCACCGACGGTATCTGGCTGCGCGTCGCCATGCTGGTGGCTGGTTGGCTGCTCTGCGTCGCCTACGTCATGCGTTACGCCAAGATGGTGCGCAGCGATCCGAGCAAATCTCTGGTGGCTGACAAGTGGGAAGAGAACCGTGCCCACTTCCTTGGCAACAAGAGCGACCAGATGCTGGAGTTCACCCTGACCCGTAAAATCGTACTGGGTATCTTCGTCGCCGCCTTTGCCGTGATGATTTACGGTGTGGCTGTGCTGGGCTGGTGGATGGCACAGATCTCCGGTGTGTTCCTGGCTGCCGCTATCATCGTTGGTCTTATCTCCCGCATGAGCGAAGAGGAGCTGACCTCCAACTTTATCGACGGTGCCCGTGACCTGCTGGGGGTGGCGCTGATCATCGGTATCGCCCGCGGTATCGTGGTGGTGATGGATAACGGCATGATCACTCACACCATTTTGCACAGTGCAGAAGGGATCGTGACCGGCCTCTCCACCATCGTCTTTATCAACGTGATGTTCGTGCTGGAAGTGGTGCTCTCCTTCCTGGTGCCGTCCTCCTCCGGTCTGGCCGTACTGACCATGCCGATCATGGCGCCGCTGGCCGACTTCGCCAACGTGGGCCGCGATCTGGTGGTGACTGCTTACCAGTCAGCCTCCGGTCTGGTGAACCTGGTGACCCCGACCTCCGCCGTGGTCATGGGCGGTCTGGCCATCGCCAAGGTGCCTTATGTACGCTGGCTGAAGTGGGTGGCTCCGCTGCTCGGTATCCTGACCGTGCTGATCGTGGTCTGCCTGAGCCTGGGCGCCGTGCTCTCCTGAGGGATGACAAGCAAGATAAAACGGGAGCCTGCGGGCTCCCGTTTTTTATGGCTCTGTCCCAATTACGTGTTGAAAGGCTAATCTTGAAGTAGGCCATCACCTTGAGGTCTACCATCATGGATACCCCAGCCTTTCAACACCTGTTGTCCCTTTTTCCCCAGTTGACCCTGCGCCAGCGCCGTGTTGCGCAGCAGGAGCTCACTGCACCCCACACCATTACCTCGCTCAATACTCAGTTACCGGCATGCAGTGGCTGCCCCCATTGTCAGGCTGATGTCACCCAGCTGGCGCCTTGGGGATGGAGTCGGGGACTGCGCCGCTACCGTTGCAAACTGTGTCTGCGCACCAGCACCGTTCTGACCAAGACGCCCTTGGCCAGATTGCGTAAAGCACAGTGCTGGGAAGACTACGCGCAAGCCCTCATCGAAGGACTGACTCTCCGCCAGGCCGCGCGGCGCTGTGGGGTCAGCAAAAACACCGCGTTCCTCTGGCGTCACCGCTTCTTGCGCGCGATGGCAACCCATCAGGCCACCCGGGAAGAGGGCATCGTTGAGGTTGATGAGACCTTTTTCCTTGAATCGTTCAAGGGGCAGCGGGGACTGCTGCGTCCACCACGTCATCGCGGTGGTAAAGGTCGAACTCGTGGAACCGGGCCAGATTACATCCCGGTGATGGTGGTACAAGACCGTGCAGGCCACCATGCGGATTTCCAGTTGGAGAAAATAGATGTCGAGACGGTCATCGCGGTGTTGAAGCCGTTGGTGTCACCGGATGCGGTGCTGTGTAGCGATGGGGCGGGTGTGTATGCCTGTTTCAGCAAGGAACAGGGTATAACCCATCAGGTGGTGCGCAATCGCCAAGGCGAACGGGTAGTCGGTGCGTATCACATCCAGCATGTGAACGGATATCACCATCGGTTGAAAGAGTGGATGGAGCGGTTCCATGGCGTGGCGACGCACTACCTGAAGAACTACCTGGGTTGGCGCAGGATGCTGGAGCGTTACGGAAAAGGCGTAAATATCAAAGCATGTTTGCATGAGGCGCTGGGGCGCCCCATTCAACACGTAATTGGGACATAGCCTTTTTTATGGGCGCAAGAAGTGATGGACACAAAATAGCAAGCAACAACAAGGCGACCCGCAGGTCGCCTCGATGTATTTGGGGGAGAGAGCTTAGCGGGCCTGCGCCAGGGTGCGCACCACGGCGGCATGGGCCTGACGGGTACGGCTGATATGGCGCGGCGCGACCAGCACCACGTCATTGCCCGCGACGGCGCCCATGATCTCGGGATTGGCGTTGCGATCCAGCAGGCGGGCCACCACGGTGGCGGCTCCCGGAGTGGTGTGGATCAGCACCATCTGCTGGTTGTGTACCACTTCGCGCACCATGTCGTGGATAGAGCGGGTGCTGCCAGCGGGTTCCAGCTGCTCATCGACCAGGGTGTAGACCTTCTTGCCGTTGGCATTTTGGGCCTTGGCCACGCCGAGGCGGCGCAGCAGACGGGAGATAGTGGACTGGCTGATGTCGGCAAAGCCGCGCTCCGACAGCTCGCGACGGATCTCTTCCTGGGTGCTGTAGCAGTGCTGACCGATGATCTGGCGACAGGCATCCAGCTGGGCCAGATCGGGCTCTTGGGCAACGGGACGACTGAGGGTTTTGACCACGGCGAATTCCTTTGATGATGACCGGAGGTAAACGCGCGATATCTGCCATAGCAGTCAGTTATCAGGCAAAAACACTGATAATCCATCTATATGCAGGGAATGAGCGGGCATTACCATCTTGCGATGGCAAATTATAGCTAACTGGAAATTTGGTGATGTGACAGGGTTCAAAAATGGGCCCCGCAGGGCCCAATCAGATATCAGTAACGCTCGCTGACGATGTCCTGAGTGAAGGACTTCTCGCAATATTTGCACTTCATCCGCACCACGCCTTTCACTTCGCGCACCCGGAAGTAGCTGTCCACCGGTTCGTTGTGGGAGATGCAGTTGGAGTTGGGGCAGTGGAACACCCCGGCGATGAACTCCGGCAGCTCCAGCTGGTGCTTCTTCACCACATTGAAGTCTTCGATGATGTTGACGGTCGCTTTCGGGGCGAACAGCGCCAGCTGGTTGGCCTGCTGTTCGGTCAGACGGGTGTTCTCAATCTTGATGAGATCCTTCTTGCCCAGTGCGCCGGATTTCAGGTTGAAACCGACGGTGATGCGCTCCTGGGTCTCGATCAGCTGGAACAGCTTGAGGATCTTGATGCCCTGGCCGGCGGGGACGTGGTCGATGACGGAGCCGTGACGGATGGCTTCGACTTGCAGTTGGTTCTTCTCGGACATGATATACCCCTTTCCCTTAGACGGTTTCGTTCAGTACCAGAGCCAGCAGCGCCTGGCGTGCATAAACCCCGTTCTCCGCCTGCTGGAAGTAGTAGGCGTGGGGAGTCTTGTCGACCGCGACGTCGATCTCGTCGACGCGGGGCAGGGGGTGCAGGATCTTCATGGTGGGCTTGGCGCCTTCCAGGGTGGCCACTTCCAGCACGAACTTGGCGGCCATGTGCTTGTATTCGGTCTCGTCGAAGCGCTCTTTCTGGACCCGGGTCATGTAGAGGATGTCCAGCTCCGGCATTACCTCTTCCATGGTCTCGTGCACGCTGAACTGGATGCCTTTCTCTTCCAGCTCCTCGCAGATGTAGTCCGGCATCGCCAGCGCTTCCGGTGAGATGAAGAAGAAGCGGCAGTTGAACAGGCTGAGGGCCTGGGCCAGCGAGTGCACGGTGCGGCCGTACTTGAGGTCACCGACGAAGGCGACGTTGAGGCCATCCAGCTTGCCTTGCGTCTCGTGGATGGAGAAGAGGTCGAGCAGGGTCTGGGTCGGATGCTGGTTGGAGCCGTCGCCGCCGTTGATGACCGGCACGCGGGAGAACTCGGAGGCGAGGCGGGCAGCCCCCTCTTTCGGATGACGCATCACCACCGCATCGGTGTAGGAGCCGATGATCTTGATGGAGTCGGCCAGGGTCTCGCCCTTCTTGGCGCTGGTGTTGCCACCGTCAGCGAAGCCGATGATGTTGCCACCCAGGCGCTGGACCGCGGTCTCGAACGACAGGCGGGTACGGGTGGAGGCTTCGAAGAAGCAGCTGGCAACCAGCTTGTCTTTCAGCAAGCGGGTGTCGGGCTCGGCCTTCAACCGCTGTGCGGTTGCGACCACCAGTTCCATGTCGGGCCGGGTCAGGTCCGAAATGGAGATGACATGTTTCTTATAGAGTGGATTGGTCATCGTCTGCATTCCCTTTGACATCAATGAAGGTTTTTCGGGCACAAAAAAAAGCCCCTGAAACAGGGGCTTTTTTTAAAAACAATTGGGGATCTGTGGGTCGGGAACCGGAAACAACGGGGCCGCTCTGGTGCGCTCCACCCGTCTGCAAGGCTGTCTTTTTCAGCAAAAACTGCATCGTCCTGTCCTGACCTTTTTTCAAACCGGACAGATTATAGAGTCGCATTTTGAATTGTCAAAAATTTATTTCAAAGGCAAGATTTGCACATGAAAAACGTTTAACTGTCGTGAACTGGCCGGCAAACCCACACCTGGTGTTCGGCCTGCAATGGCTGCGCATCTTCGGCCATGCTGCGCAGATAGGCGAGTCTGTGGTGCCCCTCCAGCAGGCAATAGGGTTGTGGCAGCGGGTGACCGTCCGGGTAGCTGCTGCCCGCTGCCGATGCCAGCACTATGATGGGTTCGGACCAGGTACCCTGGCTCAGCATGTACTCCCCGAGCCAGGATCGACGGACGTAACGGTTGTGCCTCAGCATCTCGCCCCAGCGTTCGACCACCTCCATATGGCGGGAGCCGGTCTGCTCGATGATCCTGGCGGTGGGCCAGCTTTCACACTCGAACTGGTGGCGGGCGAGATCGATAAAGCTCCAGTTGGATTCAAAACCGCGCCAATGGCGGTAAATCCACTGGGAGAGCACATTGTCGGGAATGAAGGGCACCAGCGGGGCGACCCGGGCCAGGTAGTCGGGCAGGGACTCTGTTTTGCGTTCGTCCCTGAAGTTGAGGGGCGCAAGTTGTTGGAGCAGTCGGTAATTGAGCATAAGCAGCCTCCCGGTACCTGCTTTCACCCTACCCCCATTTATGCCCCATTCCTACCCCGCTGAGTCTGGAAATACAGCAAGTTACCCCTCGTTGCTGCACAAATCGGCGCGACTTGTTCGGGATTTGTGCAATCGCATCGAAAGCGTAAAAAAAGCCTTTACCTTTGATCTCCACTTTGTATACTACGCCTCGTTTGTTGCAGGGGCGTAGTTCCAATTGGTAGAACAGCGGTCTCCAAAACCGATGGTTGCGGGTTCGAGTCCTGCCGCCCCTGCCAT
>NZ_CAWLMI010000039.1:0-20553 GCF_963862045.1 Aeromonas sp. 159
CGGCGAGGCATCGGCGGGAGCCGCTACCACCACGGAGCGGGCTCGCCCCTCCTCCCCCAGAATGTCTTCAATAAACTCTTTCACTTCCCGGCCCCGTTCACCGATGAGGCCGACCACCACCACATCCGCCACCGAGCCACGGGTCATCATGCCCAGCAGCACCGATTTACCGACACCGGAACCGGCAAACAACCCCATCCGCTGGCCCTGACCCACCGTCAGCACGGCGTTGATGGCGCGTACTCCCACATCCATCGGCTGATGGATCGGGCGACGAGAGAGCGGGTTGATGCGATGCTGGGCAAACTGCACGGTCTGGGAGGAAAGAATGGGGCCGAGGCCATCGAGTGGCTGGCCGATGCCGTCGATGACCCGACCAAGCAGGTTCATCCCAACCGGAATGCCGTGCTCTTCGGTGATGGGCACCACCCGGGCACCGGGGATCACCCCCTTGAGCTGCTCGCTCGGCATCAGATAGAGGCGATCGCCAGAGAAGCCGACCACTTCAGCTTCCAACGTCCCATCAAGGGTATCGATGCGGCAGAGGGCACCGATGGCGGCACGGCAGCCGATGGCTTCGAGGGTCAGCCCCACCACCCGGGTCAATTTGCCGGCAACCGGCGGTTTGGGGGCGCTGTCGCGAACCTTGTACCCTTGCAACCGGTTCAGTAGCGAGCCGCTCATCTGGCCTCCTGAGAGCTAAAAAGTGCAGCCGGACAGCAACGTCCGGTATCGGTTATGGGCGTGGATCCTGCGAAGCCGGTTTCTGCGACGCATTGTCCCGCAAGAAGTTGCGCAGCAACTGATCGATGCGCCCGGAGAGGGTCAAATCGATGCTGGAGAGCTCGGTCGCCAGTTGCAGATCGCCGGGGGAGAGGGTGGGATCGTTTTGCAATCGCCAGTGGCGCTTGGCGCACTCTTCGGCACCAAATGCCTGTTCGATTCGCGCGATATCGTCGGGATGCAGCATCAGAGTTACCCCCTGTTCGGCGGCAGGCAGCAACGCCAGCCCCTCTTTGAGCGCCTCCAGCAAAATGCGGGGGGAGGTCTCCGCTTCGTGACGAATAAGCGCGCGGGCCAGTTGCATCACCAGCGAGACCAACTGCTGCTCCACCGCCTGATCCAGCTCGTTAAGCGGATTGGCAAGGCGGGCGGCGAGCCCCTGCCAGTGGGCAATCTCCTGCTCCACCAGCTCGCGGCCCATGGCCAGCCCCTCCTCGCGCCCCTGTTCGAGACCGGCAGAGTGGCCCTGTTGCAATCCTTCCAGCTTGCCCTCTTCCATACCCTTGGCATAACCGGACTCACGCCCCTCAGCCATCCCCTCTTCCCAGGCTGCCTGACGGATCGCTTCAAGCTCCTCGGCGGTGATGCTGGGGGTCGGCTCCTGTTCGGGCTCCGGCTCCACCACCTCCTCTTCCTGCTGATACCAGTCAGGGGCAAGGCCGAGGGCATTGGTAGGCGCTCCCGCCTCTACCTCGACCTCCATCTCGGGCCAGCCCCAGGTCTCAACCCGGGCATCATCGCCCTCGGGGCGCACATAACCACGCAGTTTGTTGTTCATGCTTTGCGCGGCTCCTCACCACTGCCTGAGGCGGGTTTGGCATCGTAATTCGGTTTATGGGCCATGGCTTAGAGGAACTCCTCGCCGCCACCAGCGCCCAGCATGATTTCGCCGGCATCCGCCAGACGACGGGCGATGGAGAGGATCTCTTTCTGGGCCGCTTCCACTTCGGAGACCCGGATCGGCCCCATGGCCTCCAGATCGTCTGCCAGCATTTCGGCCGCCCGTTTGGACATGTTCTTGAAGATCTTCTCGCGCATCTGATCGTCGGAGCCCTTGAGGGCGCGTTGCAGCAGATCCCCAGGCACTTCCCGCAGCATGGTCTGGATGCCGCGATCGTCCACATCGATGAGGTTTTCGAACACGAACATCAAATCCTGGATCTGCTGGCTCATCTCTTCGTCCGACTCGCGGATGGAGTCCATCAGCTGGCCTTCGATGTTGGTATCCAGGTAGTTCATGATGTTGGCGGCTGCCTTCAGGCCGCCCATCTTGGCTGCCTGGGCACCGGCCGCACCGGCGAACTGTTTCTCCATGATGTCGTTCAACTCTTGCAGTGCCGCCGGTTGTACCTCTTCGAGGTTGGCGATACGCATCACCAGATCGAGGCGCACCTGCTCCGGGAACTGGCTCAGGATCTCGGCGGACTGCTCCGGCTCCAGATAGGAGAGCACGATAGTCTGGATCTGCGGGTGTTCATTCTGGATGATGCTGGCTACCTGACGGGCATCCATCCACTTGAGCGAATCGAGGCCGCGGGCGCCGGAACCGAGAATGATCTGGTCCACCAGGTTGCTCGCCTTGTCCTCGCCAAGGGCCGCCACCAACGCCTTGCGCACGAAGTCTTCGCTGCCGATACCGATGTTGGTGTACTTCTGGATATCGTCGATGAAT
Source organism: Aeromonas sp. 159 (assembly GCF_963862045.1). NCBI lineage: Bacteria > Pseudomonadati > Pseudomonadota > Gammaproteobacteria > Aeromonadales > Aeromonadaceae > Aeromonas > Aeromonas sp. 159. The sequence continues at coordinate 2,456 of NZ_CAWLMI010000039.1, forward strand.
TGACGGTGCACCGCCGCCACCCGATCGTGACTGAAGTCAGACATGGAGGCCATCGACATACCGAGCCGCTGCACCTGCTTGGGCTCGAGATGACGGAAGATCTGGGCGGCATCCTCTTCATTGAGGCTCAGCATCAGCACCGCAGCCATCTCCATCCCCGACATCTGGTCGAGGATCTGGCGCTGACTGTCGGTGATGTCATTGCCGGTGACTTGACTCTTCTTTTCTTCAGGCATCTTTGTTCGTTACCCATTCTTTAATGACCTGAGCGGCCAGATCCGGCTCGTTCGCCACCAGCGCACGTACCGCCTTGAGCAAGTCTTCGTCACGGTGCAGATCCGGCAGTTTCAGCTGGCCATCGCGGACACCAAATACCTGATCGTTCTCGACTTGCGCTGACAGCAGACTCAACTCGTCGTCGCCCCCCAGTACGGTGTGGTTGTCGAAATCCACTTCCCCTTCCGGTTTGGCATCCGGATAGAGCAGTCGCTTGAGCATGGGGCGAACCACGGTGACGATCAAGACGATGATCACCAGTACCGAGGCGGCAATCCGCACCGCACGCCAGAACCAGGGCTGATCGTAGAGCGGCACTTCGGCCACGGTATCCAGCTCTGGGCGATTGAACGGAATCGCGACCACCTCAAGGGTATCACCACGGGTCACATCAAAGCCAAGGCCACCGCTCAGCAAACGGCGCAATGTATCGAGTTCTGCCTGGGTGCGCGCCTCACGGGTCACTACCCCGTCGGCACCGGGTACCGCTTTGTAATCCACGGCAACCGAAACAGTCATGCGGCGAATGCCTCCCATCTGGCGACGGGTATGGCTGACGGTGGTATCCAGCTCGAAGTTGCGAGTCGCCTCTTTGCGGGAACGGCCCGAAGCGGCAGCGCTGGCACCATCACCACCGGTCGCCTCCTCGGGAATATTGGAGGCGGCAGGGGGCTGGTTGGAGAGTGCACCAGGCACACCACCGTTGCTGCCGCTGGCGCTGTTCTCTTCCATGGTCATCTCGGAGCGCACAGCAGGCAAATCAGGGTTGTAAGTCTTGCGGGTCTGCTCCTGCTGGGAGAAGTCGAGGGAGAGATCCACTTCCGCCGTATAGTTGTCGGCCCCCAGCACCGGGATCAGGATGGCGTCAATTTTTTGTTTGTACTCCAGCTCCTGCTTCTGCTGCATGGCAAACTCTTTGCGAGTCTGGGCCGAGATTGGGTCTTGCGAGCCGGAGTTGAGCAGACGGCCATTCTGGTCGGTGACGGTGACGCGGGTCGGCTCAAGGCCATGTACAGCGGAGGCCACCATATCGACGATGGAGTCCACCTCCCCCTGCCCCAGCGCCGCCCCTTTCAGGTTGAGCACCACGGTGGCACTGGGTTTGCGTTCGTTGCGGGCAAACACGTTGTCTTTCGGAATGGCCAGCAGCACCTGGGCCTTGGCCACATTCTGGAACTGCTCGATGGCGCTCGCCAGTTGGCGCTCGCGGCTCAGCTTCAGACGTTCGCTCTCCATCCGCTGGCTGACGCCGAAACTGGAATCTTTCAGCAGGATATCTTCACCACCGATGTTGCTATCGGTGGCATTGGCAAGACCGGCACGGGTCAGGGCCAACTGGATAGTGGAGTAGTTTTCGGCGTTGACCAGCACGCTCTTGCCATCCACCTCATAGGGGATCTTCTGCTGATCGAGGAAGTCGAGAGTCTTCACCAGCTCCTGGGTGGTGTAGGTGCCGAGGGGACGCATGTCCGGCTCCTTGCCCCACAGCAGGATAAACACCGCAATGGCCAGACAGATGGCAAGCCCCAGGATCAGGGTGATTTGCCGCAGCACATCGGTGTTGGACAGGAAGCCCAGCGCCGAACTCTTCTGCTCATTTTCATCGAGGGCGGCGGTGCCCTCATCGTTTATCAGCAGATCGCCGTTTTGGTCAGTAGCCACGATTTATGTCCTTATTGCTGACATGTTCATGATGTTCAGTCGTCATGGTTTATTGGCGTCGCTTATACCGGCATGTTCATGATGGTTTTGTAGGCATCGACCATCTTGTTGCGCACCTGTACCGTGGCTTCAAAGGCGATGGAGGATTTTTGGCCGGCGATCATCACCTCGGCCAGATCCACCGACTTGTCACCCATATCGAAACGGGTACGCAGGTCATTGGCGGCCCCTTGCAGCTCGTTGACGTTGCCAAGCGCCTGTTGCAGTAGCAGACCAAAGTCGGAGGTTACCTGACGACCGGGTTGTGCCAGCGGCGTTGCGCCTGCTTCGATCTTGAGCGCCTGCATCTCTTGCATCAGGCTGCTTGCACTAATTTCCATTTTCCATCCCCAGACAAATCATTGACGCTGGCATGCAACAAGCAATTAGAGTGCCAATGCGTTAAAAACGCGACGAGGATGAGTGGCCAGACCAGGCCGGACGGGTTCGACAACGGCAGGTGGCTCTGATTAAATCCGACTCTGGCGCCCACTTTTGCTGGCTGGCAAGGAGTCCGCTCTGGATTATCGCAAACCCGTGTTCAAGGCGATGGACTACATCAGCCACCATCTGGATGACAATCCGGGCCTGGATGAGGTCGCAGCGGCGGCGGCCATCTCCACCTTCCACTTCCACCGTATTTTCAAGACGATGGTCGGCGAGACCATTGCCGGATTTACCCGGCGCCTGCGTATGGAGCGCGCTGCCCGTCGCTTGCTCGCCTCCCCCCAGAGCGACATCACCACCCTCGCACTGGCCGCCGGGTTCTCCAGCTCGCAGAATTTCGCCAAAGCCTTTCGCCTGCACTTCGCGATGAGCCCTTCGGAATACCGCCAGCAGCAGGGGGGAAACTGGAAAAGCAAGATTGGAAACGATCCCCTTCCCTTTGACACCTATGATGGCCTGGTCATGCACCCGGTCACCGAACACCCGGGTCTGTTGCAGGGGGCAAGCGTCAGGCAGATGCCCGCCCGGCGCGTGGCGTACATGCGCCGCCTGGGCCCCTATGGCAAAGAGACCTGTGAGCAAGCTCATCGGGATTTGCTCGCGCTGTTCGCCTCAGACGAGGCGATGACACCGGCGGGTACCCTGAGTCTCTATTGGGATATCCCCGATATCACCGATGAGACCCGTTGCCGTACTGACGTCTGCATCGAGCTGGGGCCAGAGCTCCCCGCAGGACGCCAGTTAACCACCCAGATCATCGCCGCGGGCCCCTATGCGGTTTGTCAGTTTATCGCTCGCGGCGATCAACTGGTCGCTTGCTGGGAGACGGCGTTTCGCTGGGTAGTGGGCCAAGGGCTGAACTGCGACGATCGCCCGTGTTACGAGCAATACCACGCAGGCACGGACCCCGACCGGGATCATTACGTGTTTGATATCTGTATCCCGCTGATCAACCGATAAGCCGATACCTCATTTCCATTTACCCACTTCGGTGCCTTCGGGCACCGAAGCGACGGAGTCATGCCCATGAATATCAAAACGCTGTTTCTCGCCAGCCTGCTGGTGACGCTTCCCGCTGCCGCCAATGCCCAGTCACAGAGCCAGACGCTGATCTTTGGCGGCACCATCTACAGTGGTGATCCGGCGAACCCTCACCCGGAAGCGGTCGGCATTGAAGGTAAAAAGATAGTGGCAGTCGGCAGCTATCAGGAGGTCAGCGCCCGCCTCGGCAACCATGCCAAGCGTCTTGATCTGAAAGGAAAGTACCTGATGCCAGGGCTCATCGACAGCCATGTTCATGCGGCATTTGCCGGTTTTCAGGGGATGACGGTTAACTTTCCCGATGCCATGAGTGAGGTTGAGCAGGTGCAGCAATTTCTGACCCGCAGCAAGGATGATCCCCGCCTGACACTGGGCGATGTAGAGCTATACAGCAATGTCTCCCTCGACTACTGGCATCAGCTTCCCCTGCTCGATCAGGTGTTCAATGGCCCGCAATACCGGCAGATCCCGGTAGTGCTGGCAGGTTCGGATGCCCACACCGGTTGGGCCAATCAGGCCATGCTGCGCAAGGCTGACATTGATGCCGACACCCTTGCCGGTCGTTATGCTCCGCTGAAAGGCAATTTTGGCCTCACCCCATCCGGCAAGCTCAATGGCTTTGCCTCGGAAGGCGGCTGGGATGCCATCCTCAAGGCGCTGCCCCCCGTCAGCGACGAGACGATTGCCAGTGCCATCATGACTGCCGCCAAACAACTCAATCAGGTGGGCATTACCGCCTGGATGGACCCTATCAGCAACATTCGCCCCCTTTCGCCCATCTTCAACGCCGAACCGGATCGCCGCGATACCGGCCTGCTGCCGGCGTACAGCATGCTCTCCCGGGAAGGCAAGCTGACCGGACATGTATCCGCACTGGCACTGGTGGGGATACATGCATCACCCGCCATCATTGATGACGTATTGGCGCTGCAACAGCAGTTTCAAGATGCCCCGGACGTTAAAGTGGTGGGGATCAAGATCCTGCAAGATGGTGTCATCGAGTATCCATCCCAGACCGCCAAGTTGAGCGAGCCCTACCTCAACCGTCCCGGTTACAGCGGCAAGGACGATTTGGACAAGCTGCGTTTCAACGAGCTGATCCGCACCTCGGATGCCCATCAACTTATCGCTCACTTTCATGCCATCGGCGATCGGGCCGTCCGTGAATCCCTCGATGCCATCGCCTATGCCCGGACCCACAATCGGGATCACCGCCTGCTGCACAGCATCACCCATCTGGAGGTGGTGAGCCCGGCCAGTATTGCCCGTTTCAAACCGCTCAATGTGGCCGCATCGATGCAACTGTTATGGGCCGGGAAAAACGTGGCGACCACCCTGCTGCTTGAAGGAAAAGTGCCCCCGGCACTGCTAGCCCGCCTCTATCCGGCAGGCAGCTTGCTGCAAAGCGGCGCCATTATCGCCGGTGCCAGTGACTGGCCGGTCTCCAGCCCCAACCCTTTCCTCGCCATGTATACCGCGATCACTCGTCAAGGGGAGCTTGGCTTGCTGCCCCCCGCCAGCGAGCAGATCAGCCGTCAGGCCATCTTGCAGGCCTATACCCTCAACGCCGCCAAGGTAATTGGACGGGAGAAAGAGATTGGCTCCATCAGCGCGGGCAAGAGTGCTGACCTGATCTTGCTGGATCGCAATCTGGAACAGGTAGCAAGCGAAGAGCTCAAGGAGACCAAGGTGCTCTGGACCATGTTCAAGGGCAAGCAGGTCTATTCAGCCCACTGACACCGAGAGAACAAACAGGCCCGCACTGCGGGCCTGTTGGCGAGATCACGACAGGATTAGCGACTCGTTTCAGTCAAGTCCTTGTCAATCCAGTACTTGGAGCCGGAGATATTGGCATCGAGCAGCAAGCCCTTCTCGCCAATCTGGTAGATGGCCATGCCGCCGTTGTATTTGGCGGTCAGCTCGGCGCTCTCCTTGCCGGCCACCACACCCACTTCGGAGGTAGCTTCCCACCCCTGGGTCACGAAGGTATCGAATCTGGCCTTGTCTTCAAACAGGATCACCTGCTGATAAAACTTGCCGCCAATCCCGGCCGCCAGACCCGCACCAAACATCTTCATATAGGTGTGCTTGCCGGTTTTGCGATTGACCGCCACCCCGGCCCCCTGATTGGTATGCAGCATCAGGGAGAACTTGCGCGAATCGAACACCGCATAGCCATAAGCCTTGTCAAACAACAACTTGGCTGATGGCTGCTCGTTGAATAACCGGATCAGCGCAGTGTCGGCCATGGTATTGAGCGCGATCCTCGCCTCTTTCGCCGTCTTGGGGTTGAGCATCTCGTTGAGCTCCTTGTCGGCCGCCTTCAGCCACTCCTTACCGGTCGCGATGCTCTTGTCGGTCCAGACCCCGGCGGTATTGAAGGCATCCTCCCCCCAGGCCGAGATGGAAGCCCAGCTCTTTTTGGAAAAATCGCTGACATCCTGCCACACCTCCTTGCTGGTCTCGCTCACTGCCGCTCCCAGATCGGACGCTGCGGCCTTGAGCTTGGCCCAGTCGGCATAACAAGGTGAGAAGGCCAGACTCAGTGACAGGGCCAGCAACCAGTTACGCTTGTTCATTTTTTCACTCCCGTATTGTCGAGTGTCTGGGTTACCTGGGGCGATCACCTACAACAGGCTACCCGCTGAAAATCACTCCCGCATTATCGGAAGGGGAATCCGGTTAAGCAATCATTGAGTCCTGTTTATACCGCCACAGCCCGACTGCGGTTAACAAAAAGGCTGCTCATCAAAGAGGAGCAGCCTTGTTAAGCACAGTAAAACCGGACGGGCTTATTCGACCATCATCACCTTGCAGGTGTTGGTACTGCCCACGGTTTCCATCTTGTCACCGTGAGTCAGCAGCACCATGTCGCCGCTTTGCAGCAGCCCCTTCTCCTTGAGCACGGCCAGCGCGTCGCGGCACACTTCGTAGACCGGTTTGGTCTCGTCACCGTCAAACATCACCGGAGTGACGCCACGGTAGAGGTTGGTCCAGGCCAGGGTCTTGTTGTGGGGAGACATGGCGAAGATCGGCAGACCGGAGCTGATACGGGACATCAGCAGCGGCGTGGTACCGGACTCGGTCAGTGCCACGATCGCCTTCACCCCTTCCAGGTGGTTGGCCGCATACATGGTGGACATGGCCACCGCCTCTTCTACCGAGGTGAAGGTGTAGCTCATGCGGTGGTTGGAGACGTTCAGGCTCGGGTGCTTCTCGGCACCGACACAGACGCTCGCCATGGAGGTCACGGTCTCGATGGGGAACTGACCGGCAGCAGTCTCGGCGGAGAGCATCACCGCATCGGTACCATCCAGCACGGCGTTGGCCACGTCCATGACCTCTGCACGAGTCGGCAGCGGCGCGTTGATCATCGACTCCATCATCTGGGTAGCGGTGATCACCACACGGTTCAAACGACGGGAGTGGCGGATCAACTTCTTCTGTACGCCAACCAGCTCGGGGTCACCGATCTCGACACCCAGATCGCCACGGGCGACCATCACAGCATCGGAACCGAGGATGATGTCTTCCATCGCCTCATCGGTGGCGACGGTTTCGGCGCGCTCAACCTTGGCCACGATCTTGGCATTGGAACCGGCTTCGCGGGCCAGCTCGCGGGCATAACGCAGGTCATCGCCACAACGGGGGAAGGAGACAGCCAGATAGTCCACATTCATGCGGGCAGCGGTCTTGATGTCTTCCTTGTCTTTCTCGGTCAGGGCCGGAGCGGAGAGACCGCCCCCTTTCTTGTTGATGCCCTTGTTGTTGGAGAGCGGCCCGGCCACGGTCACCGTGGTGTGAATGCGGGTGCCTTCAACCTGCTCGACCTTCAGCTGCACACGGCCATCGTCCAGCAGCAGGATGTCGCCCTGAACCACATCGTCTGGCAGGCTCTTGTAATCGATGCCAACCTGCTCCTGGCAACCCTCACCCTTGCCGAGTGCCGCGTCGAGAATGAACTTGTCACCGATGGCCAGATAAATTTTGCCATCCTTGAAAGTGGAAACACGGATTTTCGGGCCTTGCAGATCACCCATGATGGCGACGTGACGACCGAGCTTGGCAGCAATGTCACGCACCTGATTGGCGCGCAGGATATGGTCTTCAGCAGTGCCGTGAGAGAAGTTCATCCGCACCATGTCGGCCCCGGCGCGGATGATCCCTTCGAGGATCCCTTCGCGGTCGGTAGCCGGACCGAGTGTGGTTACAATCTTTGTACGTCTAGGCATGAAAGACTCCAATATGAAGTTGATATGACTTGAGATTCTGCCCCATCAAGCCCATGGCTCGATGCACCCGTTTACAAACCATCTGGGTGGTTTTTGTTATTAAATTACAATACTACACCAAGGCGGGTGGCATAGACAGTCGGGGGCCGGAGCCCCCGACGGTTCAGGAAGAGTGCGGGGTTTCGAAGCGGGATTCGCGCAATCCCTCTTTTACTTTCTTCAGATTTTCGCGAAATTTCATCCCCCGGCGCAGAGTAAAACCGGTCGCCAGCACATCCACCAGCGCCAGTTGGGCGATGCGGGATGCCATCGGCATATAGACATCGGTATCTTCCGGCACATCCATGGAGAGCACCAGATTGCACTCGCGGGCCAGCGGGGAGTCCTTGGCGGTCATACCGATCACGGTGGCGTCGTTCTCGCGGGCCAGCGCGGCGATCTCGACCAGCGCCTTGGTGCGGCCGGTGTGGGAGATCAGCACCACCACATCCCCTTCGCTGCTGTTGATGCAACTCATGCGCATCATGACGATATCGTCAAAGCTCACTACCGGAATGTTGAAGCGAAAGAATTTGTTCTGGGCATCGCGGGCAACGGCGGAGGAGGCGCCAAGGCCGAAGAAGCTGATCTTCTTGGACTGGGTCAGGATATCGACGCAGCGGTTGATGGCAGAGATATCCAGGCTGTTTTTGGCGGCATCCAGACAAGCCATGGTGGATTCGAAGATCTTGGCGGTATAGGTATCCGGCCCATCTTCCGCTTCCACATGACGATTGACGTAAGGGGTGCCATTGGCCAGGCTCTGGGCCAGATGGAGTTTGAAATCAGGAAAGCCCTTGGTATCGAGACGGCGGCAAAAGCGGTTGACGGTCGGTTCACTGACGTCGGCCATCTTGGCCAGAGCAGCGATGCTGGAGTGGATGGCGGTCTGGGGAGACGCCAGGATCACCTCGGCAACCTTGCGTTCTGATTTACTGAAACTTTCCAAGTTGTTCGTAATTTTATCAAGGGTATTCATCATCACCACCAGGCGTTTTTGTAATTTAGCTTCAGTGTCTTTGCACTCAATCTACGGCTAAGCAAGTTTCCATTCAAGCTAAGGACTATACAAGACAAGCGGTTATGGCAACTAACGCCTGCCATACAAAGTATGACTCATCTCTAATTATTTCGTACTTTTCGTTACAAAACGTCACCTAGCCATGAAAGCGCTTACAAATGTTGCAAAGCAACAACACTGTGAGCAGGCGCACGTTTGTATCGATCCGGCGGGTGAGCAAGCCTGAGCTCGGATAGAATGGGCCGTCATAATCCAACAATAATCTCGGGACACCAGAGTCGTCCCCATCCTGTAACGAAGGAGTTGTTATGCAGCATACCCATGCGCTGGTCGGCGATGTCGGCGGCACCAATGCGCGTCTGGCCCTGTGTGAGCTGGCCACCGGTACTATCTCTCAGGCAAAGACCTACTCAGGTCTGGCCCATCCCAGCCTTGAAGCCGTGGTACGCCTCTATCTGGAAGAACACAAGGTACAGGTGGCTGAAGCCTGCATCGCCATCGCCTGCCCCATCAACGGTGACTGGGTTGCCATGACCAACCACAGCTGGGAGTTCTCCATCAGCGAGATGCAGAGCAATCTCGGGCTGGCACGCCTGCAAGTGATCAACGACTTTACCGCCGTCTCGATGGCGGTGCCGGTATTGGCTGAATCGGATCGCATCCAGCTGGGCGGCGCGGCGCCAGTGGCTGGTAAGCCCATCGCCATCTATGGTGCGGGCACCGGCCTTGGGGTCGCCCATCTGGTCAAGGCGGGTGAGCAGTGGCTGAGCCTGCCGGGTGAAGGTGGTCATGTGGATTTTGCTGCCAACACCGAAGAGGAAGATGCGGTGCTGCAAGTAATGCGAGGCGAATTGGGCCATGTCTCGGCAGAGCGTTTCCTCTCCGGCCCGGGCCTGGTCAATCTCTATCGCGGGCTGGTGAAATCCGATGGCCGTGAGCCAGAACCGTTTGCCCCCAAAGACATTACCGAGCGCGCACTGGCCGGGGAGTGCCTCGATTGCCGTCGCACCCTGAGCCTGTTCTGCGTGCTGATGGGCCGCTTTGCCGGCAATCTGGCCCTCAATATGGGTACCTTTGGCGGCGTCTATATCGCAGGTGGTATAGTGCCGCGCTTCCAGGAGTTCTTTACCGGTTCCGGTTTCCGGGTCGCCTTTGAAGACAAGGGGCGCTTCAAGTCCTACCTCAAGGAGATCCCGGTGTTCCTAATCACCCATGAAGGGCCGGGGCTACTCGGTGCGGGCGCTTACTTGCGCCAGTCGATGGGAATCACTATCTGATTGAAGAGGGGAACGAGGCGGGATCATCCATGGTTCAGCCTCGATTCAGTGTGAATGGCATAAAGTAGCCGCACGTAACCAAGAGGGTTGTGCTTCACAAGGAGTGGAAAGCGACTCTCATCCGCTGGATACGTTTGTCACCTGACAAGCCTGAACTGTTTCAACCGGCCTTTTGGCCGGTTTTTTTTATGTCTGATATCCGGGATTACTGGGCCAGCGCCTTCAGCTGCGCCTTGTCGGGAGGATTGTTCCAGTCGATGGGACCGTGGGTAAAACGGTACTGCAACCGTGGCAGGCTGGTCTCCAGCCACTCTTCCCGAAAATAGGCATAACCCTGATCCCAATCCGGATCATTGGCCCAACCGCTCTGCAGGAAGTAGAGGCGAGTGCCCTGCCCTTCCGGCACAAAGCGCAGGCAAACCTGGGTCTTTTGCTGGCGGATATGGGGCAGGCTGGGCGGGAAATTCCAGCTGAAACTGAGCAGGTCATAGGGCATGACGGCCATGACCCGGCACCCTTCGCTGCCACGTTCACCCAGCGGGGCATCAGGCCTGAAGTAGATCTCGAAAGGACCATTCGGTTCGGCCACCATCAAACATTCGGGAGCCAGAAAACTGCGCAGACCGCTTTCGGTAGTCCAGGCGTGCCAGACATCGTCTATGTGCGCCGGAACAAAAATGTTGCCTTCAATCAGTTTATTGTCCATAAATCAGCGATCCTCAAGCCATCCATACAAGGGACTCCGGCAGTATAGCCCCATGGCAAATACAATGGACAGTGCTTAATCACACCCTTGTCATTTGCATCGATTAACCTGCCGCCGTGCAGCTGCCTCAATGAACATTGGCTTGATCCGGGAGGGCATCATGATCCGGCTCATGGAAGAACACGACATTCCACAACTGGCTCGGCTGTTTTTGAAAAGCCGCCGCCACACCTTTCACTGGGTCGATCCCGCCCGTTTCCAACTCGAGGATTTCGAGGAACAGACCAAAGGTGAACAGGTGTGGGTAGCCGAGCAGGGGGGCAATATCTGCGGCTTTATCGCCATCTGGCAGCCCGATCACTTCGTCCATCACCTCTATGTGTCAAGCGACTGGCACGGCCAGGGGATAGGGCGCGCCCTGCTGGAGCGGGGCCTCGCTGATTCGCCGCACGGCTCGCTCAAGGTTGCGACCCGCAACACGGCGGCAGTAGCCTTCTACCATAGGCTGGGCTGGCAAAACAGTGATGAGACAGGCCACTGCGATATCACCGGCCCCTGGTGCAAGTTGCTTAGAAGCTAGCGGGACGCCCGGCACCTGCGCTTTGCGGCTGAACAGGCACCAGCGGTGCCGGGGGGAAGAACCAGCGGTAGAGATCGAACCACCCATCTCGCTGGGCAATCACGACCTCATGCACCGGATCGCGCTGGAAAATTGCCACCTTGTTTTCGGTCAGCGGCACCCAGGCATAGTTGACCAGCGCATATTGCGACTGGATCAGGTTGTACTCATTGAGATAGGAGTCATCGTTACCCGATTCGTGCAGTTGGGTACGACTGTCGATGAGGTAGACAAGCTGGTTGAAGAAGGTCAGTTGAAAACCGGTCACCCGCCACTTCTCTCTGGTCGCCTCCTCCTCTTCGATCACGGTGATTTTGCCCCAGCGGCACACCCCGTGATAGTTAACTCCATTGGCTGACATTTTCAGGTCGTAATGGCAGCCCAGACTGTTGATCAACATCCCGACCACAAACAGCAGCACGACAAGCAGTGGCAACAGCAGCAAGGTATTTTTCAGCGTTCGTTTCATCAGAGATCCCTTACAGCGTTTTTTCGAGCTCTTTATAGGAGAGCACGCGAACCTGGTGGCCGGAGACCAGCACCAGCGATGCCGGTTTGACTGGTGGCACATCGCTCCGTGCCTCCATCTGGCAAACAACGCCGGTCGGCGAGTTGGTGCAGTGCACATGGAGCCACTCGAAATGGAGATAGCTGGCGACAAACACCACCAGCACAACCAGTAGCAGATTGACGTATATCAGGCTCCTGACCAACATTGGCCGCCCGATACCGCTGAGAAAGGCAAGTTTGGCCCGCTCACCAAAAGAACTGGGAGCGGCGGCAGCAGGATCTTTGATGACCTCGTGGTCGGAGCTTGATGGTGTCGACGGTGGCTGCGCAGCAGCTGCAGGCGTGGGCTCGCTCATCGGCTCGGGCAAGGGCTCACTCTCTGTTGGCAGTGCCTTGCCGTAATAGCTCTTCATCTTGCAGTTCAGATGCAGAGAGTACCCTTTTTTCGGGGTACTTCTGATATCCAGCGTCTGGGGGGATGAGGTGAAGTGGCGACGAATATTGGCGATAGCCACGTTCAGGGAGTTGGGGCTGATGGGGCGACCCAACCAGCCGATATCGAGCAACAGATCCTTGTCGCACACCTCGTCATGGTGATCGAGCAGATAGCTGAAAATGAGGCTCTCTGCCGATGACAAGCGCACCACCCGGGCGCTTTGCAAGTTGTCCTTGTCGGCACAGAAGATCAACTCTCGCCTTTTGACATCAAAGACATAATCACCGAAGTGATAGGCTGATATGTTATTGCCTGGCGCAACCCCCGTCATACCAACCACCTGTTATTTGCATTCATCATGAAGAAGATGGGATTCCACACCTGATAAAGCCAGATGGCGGCTCAGGACTCGCTGTAATTAAACGAAATTCTAAAGGGTCGGGATCAGCGGCACAATAGATACAGGCAGGCATGAGCGGGGAAAATGAAAATATGCGTCCAGCGCTGTCGGACAGCATATCGGGCAGAGCATGATGTTGCGAGTTTCGCGTATCACGGTCACGCCAATCTCAGCTGAACAGTGACATGGGTATGACGAAAAGCGCTGCTGGACAAGGCCCCTTGCCCCTCACAACATCTCGCAGCGCTCACAATAAAGGGAACCTTACCTGCCCCGCAGGATGATCCAACGGGGCGAAGTGAACTGACTAGACCCGAAACTGCTTGAGCAGGGTGTCGAGCTGGGCCGACAGCTGCCGCAGATCGCTGCTGGCTTCGGCAACCTGTGCCACTCTGGCCGCACTCTCGCTGTTGAGCGTCGCAATCCGGTTGACGCTGTGGCTGACCGCCTCCGCCACCGAGTGTTGTTCTTCCGATGCCTGGGCGATATACATGTTCATCTCGCGGATCAGGCTGACCTGATTTTTAATCTTCTCCACCGATATCTGCACATCTGCCGCCTCGATGCCGGCGCGGGATGCCTTCTCCTGACTCTGTTGCATGCCGGCCCCGACATTCTGGGTCGCTTGCTGCAACCGCTTGATACTGGCACTGATCTCCTCTGTCGACTGGCGAGTACGGCCCGACAAGGTGCGTACCTCATCCGCCACCACCGCAAAACCGCGCCCCTGATCACCCGCCCGCGCAGCCTCGATGGCCGCGTTGAGGGCAAGCAAATTGGTCTGCTCGGCAATGCCGTTGATCACCTCGATGATGGTGCCAATGCTGCTGCTTTCGGTCGAAAGGGTACGCATCAGGGTGGCGACCCGCTCCACCTCCCCCACCAGTTGATGGATGGCCTCATTGGCATGGCCCGCCAGATTGTAACCCTGCTCCACATAGAGGTTGGCCTCATCGGTAGCGCCAGAGGTTTTCACCGCGTTACCAGCAACTTCCTGCACTGCCTGACTCATTTCGGTAATGGCGGTAGCGACCTGATCCAGCTCGGATTGCTGGGCGTCACTGCCTACCCGGGTATCTGCCGAGAGGGAGTCACAGAGTTCAGCGGTTTGCAACACACCGGCAGAGAGCTCGTTGATCTCCGCCACCATCTCCTGCAACTTGGCAATAAAGTGGTTGATGTTGGTGGCCAACGCGCCCATCTCATCCTGACGGCTGATCTTCAGACGCCGGGTCAGATCCCCCTCTCCTTTGGCCAGATCGAACACCGCCTGATTCATCTGGTGAAGCGGCCTGAGCACATTGCGATGAATCAGCACCATCAGCAGCGCGATGATGCAGAGATCGAGCACAAGGATCTGCCAGACGGTGGTGATCAACTGCTGCCGCAGTTGGGCCTGAATGGCAGCATCACTGGTTTGCACCAGCAATCGGGCCACGGTGTTTTTCTGGCCGCTGTCGTCATAGACCAGATCATACCCCCCGTAGGCAGACACATCGGCAGGCATGGCTGTCACGGGGGCAATGCTCCCCGCCGTGTCACGGGCAAACCCGGCCACCAGCTTGTCCTTGTTGACCACCAGCAAAGCACTCAGGATATCGGCCGCCAGCTCGGACTTGAGCGATGCCTCGATGAAGGCCGATTCATAATTCCACAGCGGGCCAGGCAGGGAGAGCTGCAGCCGTCCGATGGCCTGCTCGACCAGCGCACTCTGTTTGCTGTAGCTCTCCGCCCTGACCGCGTGGTAGTTGTAAGCGCCAAACAACACCAGTAGCAGACTCACCGACAGGGAGGTCAACACGGCAATCCTGAACGTCAGACTTTTCCAATCCATGGTTTCCTCCCGGTTTTACGGCAGCCGGCGCAGTGCTATTGAGCGGCACTTGCTATTGGTACTGTTACTGGTACTTGGCATTGATCTTGTCGATGGTGCCATCCGCCTTCATGGCAGCGAGGATCTCGTTAAGCTTGGTGATGAGCTCATCGGGCGTATCCTTGTTAAACGCCAAGCTCATCTGGGTTTCCTTGAACACGAAGACCGGCTTGGGTGAGGCCACCTTCTCCTTGCTGGCCAGATAGGGGGCCAGATACTGGCCGGTAGCCCAGAGATCGATGCGGCCCGCCTCCAGTTTTTTCACGTTGGCGGTATCGTTGGCCGCCAGCTGCAACTTGGCAAATCCCTGGGCCTTGAGATATTCGGCGGCCGCATCACCGTTATAGCCACCCACCGAATACTGCTTGGCATCTTCCAGCGACTTGACCGTGATATTGGCGGTCGAACTGGAGAAAAACACCCAGTTGTTATTGACCAGTGGCCCTACCCACTTGAACAGTGCTTCCCGCTCCGGAGTGCGGGTTGTGGAATAGAGGGCGGTATTAGGAGTACCGAGGGTATCTTCGTACGCCCGTTTCCAGGGCATCAGGGTCAGCTTGTATTCGACCCCGGCACGCTTGAACAGCTCTTCGACCACCTCGGTCGACAGCCCGATAATCTTGCCCCCCTCACCCTGCATGTTGAATGGCGGGTAATCCTCGGTCATCACGTTCAGTGGCGCAGCCTGAACAGCGCTTATCGCCATCATGGAAGAGACTGAAAAAATTGCACTTTTCCACAGCAGTTGATAGTTCATTGCAACCTCGCTTTGCTTGCCATTCATCCCTGAACATCCGCCGTTACCGATGGCGGTGCACGTCTGACCCGCTGGGGTCATGCCGGCTTTCACGGCTCGCCGCCCACCCATGTGCAGCAGCAAACAGATCCGGATTTTGCCTGTGCGCAACGAAACGCAACCGGCGAGGCAGGCTCACAACAAATCGAGGTGGAAACATGCCAGTGCAGCATAAGGGGAGTGCGGAGTGGGGCGGATAAGCCTCTGCCATACAACAGCGCCGTGGCAAAGAAAAAGCGCATCGTTTTATGACAGGGGTCTGGGAGAGAAATGATATAAAACGCCAACATCCATTTTCCCATACTGCTCGAGGAGACCTCAGAGCCAAACCTGTCCTTTAGCTAAGGCCACGAAAAGAGATACGTCAAATGAGAATGCTAACCCCCTCATCTGCTTCCAGATTAGATTCCAGATGAGCTCCGCCGAGCCACAAAGTGGCGCGAGATACCCGAAAAACAGAAGGCCACCGCGAGGTGGCCTTCTCCAAATCAACAATC
Organism: Aeromonas sp. 159; assembly: GCF_963862045.1. Classification (NCBI taxonomy): domain Bacteria; kingdom Pseudomonadati; phylum Pseudomonadota; class Gammaproteobacteria; order Aeromonadales; family Aeromonadaceae; genus Aeromonas; species Aeromonas sp. 159. Next base: position 18,327 of record NZ_CAWLMI010000039.1, read on the forward strand.
AACGTCTGGTGAAACTCAGTCCTTGGCCGCGTCCATCACACCTTCTTCGGAGTGCGCAGGCAGGATCAGGTTGAGCAGGATGGCGGCAACAGAGGCCAGGCCAACGCCGGCCAGCGCGAAGTCGCCAATCTTCATCTCCAGCGCACCGACACCGACGGTCAGAGTCACTGCGACGATGGCGATATTGCGTGACAGTCCCAGATCCACCTTGGATTCCACCAGCGTCTTGAGTCCGATGGCAGCGATGGATCCGAACAGCAGCAGCATGATACCGCCCATCACCGGCATCGGGATGGAGGTAAGCAGCGCATTGAACTTGCCGAAGAAGGCCAGAATGATGGCAAACACCGCAGCCCAGGTCATGGTGACCGGATTGAAGTTGCGAGTGATCATCACGGCACCGGTCACTTCGGCGTAGGTGGTCACGGGTGGGCCACCGATGAAACCGGCGAAGCAGACGCCGATGCCGTCACCGGCCAGCGTACGGTGCAAACCCGGATCCTTGGTGTAATCCTTGCCAGTCACGCCACCAATCGCCAACACGCCACCGATATGCTCGATACAGGGAGCGATGGCTACCGGCAACATGAACAACGCAGCAGCCCAGTTGATCTCCGGGGTTTCGAAGTGGGGCAGCGCCAACCAGGGGGCGTTCACCATGCCATCGAAACTCACCTGGCCCATGAAGACCGCCGAGACATAACCGGCAATCACGCCGCACAGGATGGGGATCAGCTTGATCCACCCCTTGCAAAACACAGCTGCAATCAGGGTGACCGCCAGCGAGATACCGGCCAGTGTCAGCGCAGTTCCCGCAGGAACCACCTGCTCACTACCGGCGCGGCCCATCGCCATGTTGCAGGCAACCTGCGCCACAGAAAGACCGATCACCATGATCACCGGGCCAATCACCACGGGCGGCAGCAATTTGTGCACAAAGCCCATCCCTTTTGCCCGGATCAGCGCAGCCAGAATGAAATACATGAAACCGGCGGCAAACAGGCCAAACATGGTGGATGGCAATCCCCAGGTCTGGGTGGCGTAGATGATGGGAGCGATGAAGGCAAAGCTGGAACCGAGGAAAATCGGGACCTGGCGGCGGGTGCAGAGCTGGAACAACAGGGTGCCCACACCGGCGCCAAGCAGGGCCATGGAGGGGTTCAATCCGGTGAGCAGGGGCACCAGAACCATGGCGCCGAAGGCGACAAACAGGATTTGCAGCCCGGCGACACTTTGCTTGACTAAGGAAAACATGGATGTCCTTAATTTTTTGATAACTGATGGGGATATTTATCACTTTTCAGTTATCACAAGACTTTTCCAAGGCACAAAATGAACACAAATACGTCACTTGTTGCCTTTTACTGCTTGGGAAGGGCATGAAACTGGCTTTTTAGGCGGGATTCGTTGCTACAAGCATCGAGTATGCGATTTTACGCATTATTGTGACGAACGCCAATCGTTTTTCCATCATGTTTATTGTGTTCATGGTCAAAAATGCCGCCGCCAGGGGCGCGCTCTATAATGGATCCTGTGAATCAAGATGGACAAGGAGTCCCCATGTCACAGCCCCCATTCAAGGCCAGCCAGCGCAGATTGCTTATTGGCTCGGCCATCGCACTCGCCCTGTTTGCGAACCCGTTCAGTTATGATTTCGCCCAAAATGAGTGGCAAATGAATCAGGCCTATGCCAAGTCCTGCTTTATCGCCGGCACTCGCATCACGATGGCCGATGGTTCCACCCGCCCCATAGAAACGCTCCGGGTCGGTGAACAGGTGCTAGATCAGCACGGCGGCAGTAACCGGATCCTGGCGGTCGAACGGGTCATACTGGGCAAGCGCAGACTCTACGGGATCAATGATCTGCCCCCATTTTTTACCGCAGAGCACCCTCTGCTGACCACGCGGGGCTGGGCGGCCATCTCACCGGCCATGACCCGAACCGAAAACCCGCAACTGGCGGTGCTGCCGCTATTTACCGGCATGCAGATAATGTGTCGCCCGGCACCTGCCATGGTGACGGGCAATCTGGCCCTGCAACCCCAGCCGGAATTACTGCTGGTTGAGTCACTCTGCTGGATCGAGGCATCTCCCACTACCGCACTCTTCAATCTGCTGCTCGATGGCAGCCACAGCTACATCGCCAATGAGCTGATCGTTCACAACAAAGATGGCGATGGTGGCAGTGGGGGCAGCAGTGGTGGAGGCAGCAACAGCGGCGGTGGCA